>NZ_RZGQ01000114.1 GCF_003989735.1 Legionella sp. km772
ATAAAAACTCATTTAAATCACTTTGCTATTAAGTACAAATTGATTCTTAGAGCGAACCAGATTGCTTGGCAGGAGCTTAAAAATATGGCAGCTTAAAATTGACCGTGCGTAACATGAGTCATTAATTACTTTCCCTGGGAAACCCATTATTAACATCTGGCCAATTTTTTCTCTTAAACTGGGCTCTCCTGCAGAAAAGCCGGCAGAAAAGAAAACCAATAGGCTTAATAAAAAAAGTCGTTTTATCACTATATCAGCTCATAGGATTAGAAATGTGCAGCAATTATACGAATATAAAAGCAATAAGGCAAATTTATGAGCTAAGTGGGATATCAATAACCACCCGCATCATCCCGTACACCGTTTTCAATGGTTTATTACGCACCATTTGCTTAAGCGCCTCATAGCATTTGGGATGACATGGTTAGTTAGGTATAGCTTACTAAGATAAGGATTAAACCCAGCTATTGAAAAACTTGTCAAACTACAGCCACTAATACCGCGGTTAAATAATTCCCTTCAGGAAAAACTGATAGAGTAGGATGACAACTTGAGGGGCCATAAATGCCTAAAATACGCGCCTGTTTACCAACGGCTCCGGCTTGCGAACTAACCAAAGCACAGAATTCTTGTGGGGAAAGTGCCGAGGAGCAATTACAAGTCATTAACAAAGTACCGGTTTTCATATACTTAAAGACTTCTCGATGGAGGAAACGATAATAATTTTTAGCTTTTTGTAAATGTTGTTGTGAGGGAACTAATTTCGGTGGATCAAGCACTACAATATCGTAATTGCTTGCATGGGTTAGATAATCTCTGGCATCCGCTTCAATAAAGTCAATATTAGTGAGACCATTTAATTGTGCATTTTTTTGCGCCTGTTCTATGGCATGGGCGGAACTATCTATTGCAGTGACCTGTTTAGCCCCTGCTTTTGCCGCATGTAAAGCAAAACCACCCGTATAAGAGTAAAGATCAAGTACACGTTTATCTTTAGCTAAATCAGCAATACGCTTATGATTTTCTCTTTGATCAAGGAATAAACCTGTTTTTTGCGCATGGGCAAATTCAATTTGAAATTTGATGCCAATTTCTGAAACCACGGTTTTTTTATCCGCGTTAGCAGCTTCTGCATTTTTCCAACCATCTTGGCCCAGAGGTTTTACCTGCGGTACCCAAATTATTTCATCGTCTACTAATAAAGTTTGTATTGCTTTTATAATGTGCTGTTTATTGCTCTCAACCCAAAAAGCAGAGCTCGCTACGACACAAAAATTATTAAAACGGTCAATGGTTAACCCTGATAAACCATCCGCTTCACTATTAAATAGCCGATAAGCACTTGTTTTATCATTAGGTAAATTAAGGCACTTCCTGATTTGGTAAGCTTGTGCTAAACGAGCGCTGATTATTGATTCATAAGAGGTAGTATTAATTTGCTCAGTGGCTAAAGCTAAAATACGAACCCTATATAGAGAAAATTGATTATAGGCCCCCACACCTAATAACTCATTGTTTTCATTATAAACATCAACCAACTCACCTGTAATTAATTTACCACTGGTCTGAGAAACTGCTTTAGGAAAAATCCAAGGGTGCCCTTTTAGTACTGTATTCTGTTTTGCTTTTAGTAAAATAATTTTTGCTCGCATTTTCCTATTTCCCAAACATCAAAAGTCGGCTAATCTACACTATAGGCCGACAGGCCTGCAATGGTCATTAAGGATAATTATGCTACATTTAATCAAACTATCATTTATTTTTCTCTGTATTGCCTTTTTTAATCAATCAGTGTTTGCCGGACCTTGGTTCACAGGTCCTCTGTTAGCACCAGCCGGACATACCATACCTAAAGGGCATACTAATGTTGAAATCTATGGTTTAGATGTTTTAACCGATGGTAGTTACAATAATTTTGGCGTGTTAAATAATGCACGAACTTTTAGAACTTTAGTGGTTAACCCTATTATCACTCATGGTTTTACTGATTGGCTTGATGTGCAACTCGTATTACCTTATGTTTTTAACTCTACTCGTGGTGTTAACTATAATCGTTTAGCCGATATGGGGGTTACTCTAGGTTTGCAATTATTTGAACAAAATGCCTCACCTAAACGCATCGATGTACGTGTGCTGGTGCAAGAGACATTTCCCACAGGACGCTATCAGAATTTAAGCCCTAGAAATTATGGAACTGATTCTACCGGTTTAGGCAGTTACCAAACCCAAGTGGGCTTGGACTTTCAATATTTATTGGAACTATTTAACTCCCATTATTTAAGAACGCGCTTAATTTTTACTAGATTATACGCCACTCCTGTACCTGTGAGCGGTTTAAATAGCTATGGTGGGACTATTACCACTCGGGGAAAAATAAATCCTGGAACAGAAAACGGTATTGATTTAGCATTTGAATACACCTTAACCCAAAATTGGGTGGCGGTTATGGAAGGTACTTTATCTAATGGTCGTGCTACACGTTTTAATGGTATTTTAAATATTGGTAACATTGGCGGACCAGGAGCTACAATCGGTAGTGGCCAATATAATGAAAAAGCATTGGCACCAGCTTTAGAATATAATTTTAGTGGTAATTTAGGCCTAATTGGTGGTGTATGGTTCCCTGTTTCTGGAAAAAATACCTCTCATTATATGACCTATGTACTTGCGTTAAATGCATTTTGGTAATGCCAATAATAAAATGAACTAAAGGTATTAATTGAGTATGGAAAAGAAAAGTAGTTTCTCCTATAAGTTGACACTTGCAGCCTTAGGTATTGTATTTGGCGATATAGGAACAAGTCCTTTATATGCTCTTAAAGTTACTTTAGATGATTTGCCTATTGATCAGGTGAATGTTTTAGGGGTGTTGTCCCTTATTTTTTGGTCTCTACTTGTTATAATTTCCTTCAAGTACCTAGTTATAATTTTTCGTGCTGATAACGACGGGGAAGGAGGTATTTTAGCTCTATTAGCATTAATGAAACACAAAGCCACTAAATACGCACCCATTTTCTACATCCTAGCTATTTTTGGCGCTGGACTCTTATTAGGTGATGGGATGCTCACTCCTGCCATTTCGGTTATCAGTGCCGTGGAAGGACTCAGTGCCATCTCCCCTGCTTTTACACCTTACGTTTTACCCATTGCTTGTATAATTTTCATCTTTCTCTTTAGTATTCAATCTAAAGGAACGGCAAAAATTGGCTATCTGTTTGGACCTATTATTTTTGTATGGTTTTGCACGATAGCCATACTGGGCTTGATTCAAATTATGCAAAACCCCGTCGTTCTTCAAGCTATAAACCCCTATCATGCAATTTATTTTTTATATGATGAAGGCTTATCCGGCTACCTATTATTGGGGGGCATTTTTCTAGCGGTGACGGGAGGAGAGGCTTTATTTGCCGATATTGGTCATTTTGGAAAAAATCCTATTCGCATAAGTTGGTTTTCTTTAGTCTTACCCTGCTTATTACTTAATTATTTTGGCCAAGGAGCTAATTTACTCTTGCATCCCAGCAATATTGATAATCCTTTTTATATGATAGCGCCAAGCTCACTTTATTTGCCTTTGATTATTTTAGCTACCATGGCGACAATAATTGCATCCCAAGCAGTAATCTCTGCTACCTTTTCTTTGACCAAGCAAGCTGTGCTTCTTGGTCTTTGCCCACGAATTACTATTGTGCAAAAATCCAAAGAGCATTCAGGACAAATTTATGTTCCGCAAATTAATACCTTGCTCTTTTTCGGGACTATGTTGCTTGCCTTAACCTTTCGCTCCTCAGAAAACTTGGCTCATGCCTATGGAATCGCAGTAAATGGCGATATGTTACTTGTGGATTCTATGGTCGCTTATGCTGCACTTTCCATCTGGGGTTGGTCTAAAACCAAAACCTTTTTATTGTTTGGCCTATTTTTAATTATCGATCTTTCTTTTTTAGGCGCAAATGCTCATAAATTTATCACTGGCGGCTGGGTTCCGGTAACTTTTGCGCTCTGTATTGCGACGATTATGTATACCTGGAAACGTGGTTTAGAGTACTCACGTAAACATTTCTACATGAATAAATCCGATATTTCTAAAATTTTACGGCAATTAGAGTATAAAAGCTTAAATCAACTGTCTGGGGTTACAGCAATCTTTATAACCGATGTTTATGATAAAAGTGGAGGTAGCTTTTTGCATTTCCTAAAATTGAGTCACGCGGTTCCTGAACATGTGTTAATCGTAGACTACATTGTTGAAACAATCCCCCACATACATCACAGTCAACGTTATGAAATCTGCAGTTTAGCACCTAAGGTCTGTAAGCTCACTTTACATTATGGTTTTATGGAAACCATTAATATTCCAAGAGCTTTAGATCGAGTTAACTTTAAAAACATTCTGCCTTTTACTATTAATACCGAAAGCGCAGCTTATATGGTAGAGATTCCCAATATAATGGCATCAAAGAGCAAAAAATCACTCGCATTTCACTGGCAAGAAAAAATCTTTGCTTTTTTGATGAGGAATTACTCTGCTAATTTAAATATTGAATTTTATAAATTACCCTATAATCGAACCATAGCAATTGGAACTTATTTTCTTTTGTAGTAAAAAGTCATTCATCATCATGGTACACTAGCTTATTTTATGTGAGGGACACATTATGTGGTTTAATAACGCGCTTATTTATCAATATGATCTTAATGAAGATTGTGATCTAAATGCTTTTTTAAAAGAAGAAAGCTTAAAACCTTGTCCTCCCCATGCTCGTTTTATTTACGGTTGGCTGCCCGCTTTTGCTGATGAAATGGTTCACGAGGTAGCAGGTAGTACGCTGATTTGTATGGGGAAAGAAGAGCGGATTCTACCTCGGGGCGTAATTAAAAAAATGCTGCAAGAACGCATTCAAATGATCGAACAGCAGCAAAGCCGCACTGTTAAACGTGCCGAAAAAGCACAAATTGCAGAAGATCTTGAGTTTGAATTATTGCCTAAATCTTTTTGCGTGCAAAAGCGTCAGACAGCTTTGTTAGATACAGTGAACAAACGCCTAATTATTAATAGTTCCAGTGCGAATCAAGCCTCCCAATTAACTGCTTTTTTGCGTAAAACAGTTTCAGGTATTACGATTGAACCCCTTTCGCCTGGAGAAAACTTAGCTCTACGTTTTGCTCAATGGATTAACTCACCTGAAACTTTACCGCAAGATTTCCAATTAGCCTCAGATTGTTTGCTGTTTAGTTTGCAAGATGAGAAAAAACGTGTTCATTGTAAAGGCTATGAATTACCAGCTGAAGAAGTTTTAACCCTCTTAACTCAAGGGATGGCAACAGCTGAAATTTCTTTAATTTGGAAAGAGCGCATTCAATTAACCTTAACCCATGAATTCGTGTTTAAGCGGATCAAGAGTCTTGATTATTTGATTGATGAATTTAATGAAATTAAAGGTTTGGAAGAAGAATATCTTCGGCAGGATGCCGCCTTAACTTTATTAGGGGGTGAATTACGTGATCTTATTTCTACCCTTTTAATTGAATGTACTAGTCAGTCCACACCTCAGAGTTCCCCCCAAATTTCCGAAGCCTTACCGGCTTAAATTTAAAAGGACATAGGATTACTCAAAGTACACTACTTCTTCTATCCGTGTACTTTGATACTTATAGTTTAAATGATCAACACATTCAATGCATTCATAGCGGATTTATTCAAGGTTGTCTCAAGCTTATGGGATTGGGTCTTATCGCGCCAAGTACCACAAATTTTTAATAAAGCACCATAACTTATTTCAGGACGAGGCAAGGATTTACTCCAAGCAGAATTAGCAGCATCGCTCATGAAGAAGGTTTGATATCTATCAGCATGCAATGGATCGTCCGAAGGATGGATACTTCTACGCCTTACTGGTAATTTAAGTGCCTGGGGCGAGTTAATGGAAAACGATTTATTCCATTGACCTAGATGATGATCGTAAGTATGGATCTGAATATCAGTAATTAACTTTTGCGCGAGTAAATGTCTGAGGGTCGGTAACTCTGAATTCCAAAAATTATTATTCGCTACAAAGCCAGCCGCTTCGGACTCTTTATCAGAGCTGATATAAACATGAGCAACACCAACGGTGTATGAGGCGTATAAACGTGAGATGGATGAAATCAGTAAATTAATAAAATCATCATGCTTACCTTGAAGCAATCGAATAGATCTTGAAATATCATACATTGCAGCTATTGCAGGAATATTGCTATCTGAAATAGCATCGGGTGAAGAGTAAGCCCTCTCTTTTCCCGCCTTGCCCGACCAAAAATTAAACGATGAATCACCAAACTCATAAGGCCCCGGAAAGCCATTTACAATGAGATATGCAAAAATTTTCATAAATTTTTTTGCATTTTGTGTGGGTTTGCGAGTTCCTATAGACACCATATCATCATAGGTATAATAAGGAAGCACCCTATCACAAAGGGCAATCAAACCATCTACCTTATTAACAGCAAAGGAATGAATATTCTGACTAACCTGTTCAAAAGTTTGATTGGGTGGAATAGTGGCCACATAAGACCAAAGCGCAGATGGATTTAGTTTCTTTAACATTGTGCCTTGCAAGACTGGTTTTATTCGGGCTATTGCTTCTTTTCGGGTACTAATATCTTGTTTAGTAATCATCAATTTATCTCATAGTTCAAACAGTTGAAGTGAAAATTTCCTGATATCCCTATTTTCAGACTGATCGATTATAACACACATATAAGAATATTTTACCCAAAAAGTCATTTTTTGTTTTTTATGATTTCAAATAAAACAATATTAGATAGATAAAGAAGAAAGGTAAATCGGAAGGGCTTCCTAGTATTAGCTAGGTACTAATACTAGGAATACTACAGTTTTATTGCGGCGCTAACTGCACCATATTGGAGGTATGATAAGTAGCTTGATAAACTTTTAGTGCATCATCTGCTGCTGCTTTTAACCCTAAGGCTTGATTGGCTTTATACATAATTACTAGGGCTTTTTGTGCACTGGGAGCCTGCGGGTAATTTTTTACTAAATAACTTGCACGCTCAATTGCGGCTACATACATTTTACGTTTGTAGTAGAAATAGGAAACATTCAACTCATGCTGAGCAAACATATTTCTTAAGTAAATCATGCGTTGCAAGGCATTAGCCTTATATTTACTATCGGGAAATTTCTGGATAAACACTGAAAAATCAAGGAATGCTTGTGTTTGTGTTCCTGGATCTCGCCAAGATTCATCCATGGGTAGCATTTTTGCAAAAACGCCACGTGTTTGTTGGAAATTTGCCAAACCTTTCATGTAATAGGCATAATCTACTCGTTTAGCCCGAGGATATAAATGAATAAAACGCTCCGCCGTCGCTGCAGCAGAAGGATATTCCTCATTTTCATAATAGGCATAGATCAAGTCTAATTGCGATTGTTCAGTGTAATCACTAAAAGGATACATAGTTTCCATTGCTTCTAATTGCTTAGCTGCAGTGGCATATTCTTTTTTCTTCAATGATTTTTGTGCAGCATCATGAAGCTGGGTTGCTGACATATCTTTATACGGGTTTTTATCTTCATCATTTTTCGCACAAGAAACTAACATTATAATAAGACTAACAAGAAAAAAAATTTGCGTTCGCTTCATAACCCACACCTAATAAATTGCCACTGAAAAAACAGTTAAGATTACCTTAAAACTTTGCCCCATTATACCTAGGACAAGAAAATTTGCTAACACTATTAAAGAAGAAATTAAATATGCAAAAAAATGAAAAAATCGTTTGCACTAAAGAGCCTACTGCGATAATATTGTCGGCGGAGAGGTGGCAGAGTGGTCGAATGCGGCGGTCTTGAAAACCGTTGAAGGGCAACCTTCCCAGGGTTCGAATCCCTGTCTCTCCGCCAAGATTACTACCCTATCTTGGTATCATTCAAACCCATTTTATATCTTTTAAGCTAGGTTCATCTTTCGATGACAGCCTTCTACTATTCCATTTGATTTAGTAAATCGCCACATTCTAGCTATGTTGCTCTATATAAGGCGTTAATACCAACGTTCTATGTGCTCGCGAAGTCGTGCGTTTATGCTTATTATTACCAGGACCGTAGGTGGGCCGTTCGGCCCAATAATGATATTGTCAATCCCAAGGATAAACTCTAAAGATTATGGCCGTGTTGGGCCGAACTGCCCCACCTACAAAGGGCTATAAAACGCAGAGGCATACCTTTACTGCTAGAACACTTTCTGATTGCGGATTATTTTTTTCCTTGAGGCTACTACAAACTTCGCACTCGCATCATTACTTACAATTAACTTTTTATAACAATAAAACCTCTTAATGTTCACTTAATTCAATTTTATGATTCCTTGTGTTATAATTGATCACCTTGTTTTATGAGAGTTATAAATGCCTAAATCAAATCTCGTGATCTTAGGACATCGTGGTGAAGGATGTACCAATAGAAATCCTGAAGTATATGGGAAATTTCTTCCTCCTCGCGAAGATAAAGGAGGCCGAGTTCTACCTGAAAACTCCCTTTCCGCCTTTGCGAGCGCATTTGCCTCAGGGGCAGATGGATTTGAATGTGATGTCTTTCCTTCAAAAGACGGTGTCGCAATGATTATTCATGATAATCAATTAGCACGGAATGTAGACGGGTATCATTTTTGGGGGGTGGAACAGAATGAAGATGTTTTAGGCAAGGTTAGTGATTATACTGCCGAGGAATTAAGACGTCTTTTTACCATTGGTAATAATGAACCCATTCCCACACTTGAAGAGCTGATTGAATTAGCCATTATGCATAATGAGCCCTATAAAGCGAGGAATGAGGGTCGTAATTTAGTACTGAATATTGAATTAAAAGGAGGTCGGGAAGGAGCTATTGCGGCTTTTACGGTTATCCAAAAATTTTTAGATAATCCTCTCTGCCCTTTCAAAAAAGCAGATTTTCTATTTAACTCTTTTGAGATGGACTGTTTAACAGCCATGAAGGAGTTTGATCCTGAGCTTGAATGTGCTTTGGGCGTAAGCACTAGACAATTATATGAAGGCCCATTAAAAATGCCCGGGTGGATTCCCTCAACTGCGTATTTCACTGAATTCGATCACTCGTTTCACTTTAAACGATCACCTATTTCACTCGAAATCGATCAGTGATTTCACTGAAAATGATCACTGCACTCAATCTGCAGCGATGCGGAGATT
>NZ_RZGQ01000115.1 GCF_003989735.1 Legionella sp. km772
ATCAAATAATCACTATAAAGATCAAGCATATCCATTTAATTCCCTCCCTAAAATTAAGGGCGGAATTCTAATGCTTTTTAGTCAAACTACAAGTTTATGTGCGTAACATGAGTTACTAAATTGACTCATCAAAACTAGCAAAAATATTTCTTTTAGTACATAAAACAACCCGCATGAAATTGAAAAATACTAATTATATGCTATATCAATAATTAACTTAGTAAAATTTATTTTATGGTGTAGCTACTTAAGGAGCTATCAATGCTAAATAAAAAATTCTCAGAACGTCTCAATAAAGAATTGGACAGTATCGGTGTTCCTGAGGCCACGACTGAACGAATTGAAATCCTGTCTAAATTAATAAAGATACCTAAATTTAAAGCTGAGGCCTTATTGAGCGGACTGACAAGCCCTGATGCAAAAATATTAAAAACACTTGCAGAAGAGCTTGAGGTAAATGAGGAATGGTTATTAGGGAAAAATGATTCTAAATCCCATTAACAGCGAACCTTAAGCCATTAACCATGGAAGCGATGACTTAAACTAATTGGTTTGGCATTTTTCTCAATGTATTCAATAATTTTTCCTGCCACATTGACTGCAGTGGCTTTTTCAACCCCTTCTAAGCCAGGTGAAGAGTTAATCTCTAGCACTAAGGGTCCATGATTTGAGCGAATTAAATCGACGCCAGCAACTTTTAAGCCCATGGTTTTAGCTGCGGCAATGGCAATTGAACGCTCTTGCGGGGAAAGTTTCACTTTAGCGGCTTTTCCCCCTTGATGTACGTTAGCACGAAACTCCCCTTCTTTGGCTTGTCGTTTTACAGCGGCAACGACTTTATCACCAATAACAAAACAGCGAATATCAGTTCCTCTTGATTCCTCAATAAATTCCTGAACTAAAATATTAGCGTGCATTTCTTTAAATGCATTAATGATACTCACGGCAGATTGATGGCTATCCGCTAAAATAACCCCTTTCCCTTGGGTTCCTTCTAATAATTTAATCACTAAAGGAGCGCCCCCAACCATATGGATTAAATCCTCTGTATCATCAGGAGATTGAGCAAAACTCGTTAGGGGCATTGGAATTCCCTTACGGGCTAAAAGTTGTAGAGAGCGAAACTTATCACGTGAACGAGAAATAGCAATCGACTCATTTAAAGTATACATCCCCATGGTTTCCATATGCCGTAGAACTGCTGTGCCATAGTAGGTTGTAGAAGCACCAATTCGCGGAATGACCGCATCAAAGGAAGGTAATTGGTTACCGCCACGATAATGTACTTTAGGATTAGATGCTGCTACATTCATATAGCAATACAAAGGGTTAATAATTTTAACCTCATGACCAGCCGCCTCACCCTCAGCTTTTAAACGCTTATGGGAGTACAAATGGGGGTTAGTGGCTAATATCGCTATTTTCATAAATTAATCATTCCTCAAATTATTTTTCTTTTTCTTTAAGCCTAGTTTATAAAATAAAAAATCGCCTCCCCATTTACATGAATAGGGAGTTAATCTATTAAGTGTATTATAATTAGGCAAGACTAGGTTATTTAAGTTCCGGGTTAGGAAACTAATAACATATAATCCTTTGCTAATAGATCAGCATGATGCGGCGTCGTGAAAAATGCATTTAATTCTCCTTGCGGATTAAAAAGCATTATTGCTCCACTATGCTGAACATCATAATTTTGCGGATCCTGACTATCCTTATTGGCTACTTTTGCGTAAGCAATACCCATTTCACGGGTCATTGCTTTAATGGCTTGCTCCTCACCTCGAGCACCATAAAAATCTGCTTGGAAAGAAGTAACATAAGCACCGAGCTTTTCAATATTATCTCGTTCGGGATCAATGGAGATCATGACTACCCTTGGTAAGTCTTTCACTGATTTATTTTGTAAAATACGGTACATTTTACTCAATTCTGCCATGGTAGTTGGACAGACATAACCGCAGTTGGTAAAACCAAAAAAAACTAAAGTCCAACGCCCTTGTAAATTAGCATTATTGAAGGTTTTATTGTCGGTTCCCGTAAGGGAAAATTCATTAACTGCTCTTGGATTCTCTAAGTAGGTCCCATGAAATTCAGCCACATTAATTTTTTTCTTCGAATGAATATGCTGTGATACAAAAAGACCGGTAAATAAGGCACCAATAGCTAATAAAACAGCTACTGTCGCATTCACACCTTTTATCTTGGCACTCATTCTTACCCCTTATAAATAATGATCTATTAATAAAACAACAAAAAGTAACATTAAATAAATAATGGAAAACTTAAATGTTTGCATCGCTACCACGGCTCGTTCACTACGATACAATTTATGAGCCCAAAATAAGAAGCGCGCTCCTAAAAGCAAGGCACCAGCAAGATAAAAAATCCCACACATACCAATAATGAACGGTAAAATACTAACTAAAAGCAGTAAGATGGTATATAAATAAATACTCAATTTGGTGTAGGGAATACCATGGGTGACCGGTAACATTGGAATTTGGGCATGACGATATTCTTCAAAACGATAAATGGCTAAAGCCCAAAAATGGGGGGGCGTCCAAGTAAAAATAATTAAAACTAAGAGTAAAGGTTCTGGAGTTAATTGATTCGTGACTGCAACCCATCCTAATAGAGGTGGGGCCGCACCTGCTAAGCCACCAATTACAATATTTTGCGAGGTCGCTCGCTTAAGGTATCCCGTGTAAATACCAGCATAACCAATTAAGGTAACAAAGGTTAAAAAGGCCGTTAAGGGATTGACAAAAACATAGAGCAATACCAGCCCAATTAGGCCTAGCGATACAGCAAAACTTAGCGCTTGTCCAACCGAAACGCGGCCACGTGCCACTGGCCGTTTTCTGGTGCGCGCCATCACCGCATCAATATGTCTATCCACTAAGTGATTAATAGCCGCAGCACTGCTTGCCGAGAACCCCACCCCAATTAAGGTTAAGGCGACAAGTGAGAGGTCAATCCAGCCAGGTGCTGCCAAATACATGCCAACAATTACCGTGAGCAGCATTAATAAAACAACTCGAGGTTTACATAACTCGAGATAATCCCGCCAGGTTGCAGCTAAAGGAATCGAAAGATTATTTTGCATTAACTTGCCCTCCTCTTAGGAAATGCAACATGCAAAAAACTTGGGCTAATAATAAAGCAGCCACACCATTATGGGCCACAGCTACATGCAAGGGTAATAAATACACCACATTAAGCACACCCAAAGTAAATTGAATGAATACCAGGGCAATCGTGATAAGAGCCAACCTTTTTAACTGTTTAGGTGTTTCTCTAAAGAGCATCAAGCTTGACAACAAGAGTAGATAAACAGCAGTAAACAATGCACCTAGACGGTGAATAAATTGAATCGTTACGCGCACTTCACTATCTAATAAGCCTCCTTGGTAATTTGCACCTATTGAAGCAAATAAATTAAAGGCTTTTGTTAAATATAAATCAGGGAACCAAAATCCATTGCATTGAGGGAAACCAATACAAGCAATTCCCGCATAATTTGAACTCACCCAGCCTCCTAAGGCCACTTGCAAAAATACAATAAGCAATCCTAAACGTACCCACGGGCGCCATTGGGGTAGCTCATTACCAGCAATAGAGCTTATTTGGAAGCGGAATCGGCTTAAGCAAGCAACAATAAGCATGCCGCCTAATAAATGTCCCATCACTACTACTGGCAACAACTTCAAAGTAACGGTCCACATACCTAGCGCCGCTTGAAAAATGACTAAAACCATTAAGGCCAAAGGTAAATGCCAGGGAAGTTTAGTCCCTCGATAACGTTTATACGCAACAGTTAATCCGATATAAAAAATCAGTAAAGCTAAAGTTCCTGCGGCATAACGGTGAGCCATTTCCGTCCATGCCTTGCCCGTCTCGATGGGAATATTAGGATATGAGGTTTGAGCCTGTTCCAAATGGGTTGTCTCACTAGGCAATACCATTCGGCCATAACATCCGGGCCAATCAGGACAGCCTAAACCGGCATCAGTTAAGCGCGTGTAGGCTCCGAGCATTACTACAAAGAATGCTAATAATACGGCGATTGTAGCCGCAATACGTAGAGATCGATGCTGCATTAATTAACCTTTTTTGGTTTCATAGGTAGTTAGTAACAGTTTTAAATCTTTATAAACATCATCAGGCTTCACGTCTGATTGATAACTTAAAACTAAATAGCGTTCCGGATCCATAATAAAGATCCGCGCTTCGTTGCCAAAGGGTGCTAGCTGTTGTTTGTCAGTGGCAGACAACTCCTGCACCATAAAATCTCGAGCGGTTAATTCTTTTTCCATCAAAGCACTAATAGAGTTTTTATCCACTACTAACAGTTGATCGACTAAATATAACTTTCGCCCTAAGGCTAAGCGAACTCGGGCTAACATATCTAATTGCTTGAGACAGCTAGAGTCACAAGTATTAGGGACCCATAGCATAATCCGCCATTTATCCTTTTTCGCAATTGAAGCTAATTCGATAGGTTGACTTAATAAATTACCTTTATTTGTTCGAGCACTGCCTAACCATGTAGGATGACTATAAAATAAATATGCAGCGATACCTGGTGCTGCGAATAAACAAATTAAAGCAAGTAGAGTATAATATTTACTAATTGATTTTTTCATTTTTTTTCAAATTTAAAGCTATAAAAATAATAAACACCGTCAATGCCATTGCAAACCACTGCCAAGCATACGCTAAATGCCGTTGAGGAGGCATGGATACTATGGCCCATTTTCTTACAAATCCGTGGTCCTCTTTTTTATCCAGGCGAATAATAAACGGATAGGCAGGTTTTTGCAAAATTTGCGACACTATTTTTGTATCTAAATTTTCCAAAATAGTGAGCTTAGCGCTTTTTTCCTCAAAACTTGGTCCTAAAACCCATTGTTTATTGCTCGGAAAATACGCACTTCCCTGAATTACAAGTCGAGTTTGAGGCGTGTTGATCGGTGGGTAATGGCGTCGTGTTCTGTCCCCGGCAATCCATCCCCTATCCACTAAAACAATCTTACCATTATCTAAAACTAAAGGCGAAAGCACATCATAACCGAATTGGTGCTGCTGATGTTGATTATCGAGTAAAAAAATGTCTGCTAAATAATGACCTTTAATTAAAACTCGCTGGTACTGGGACGGCATTTTATCTTGCGGCTGCCATTCCCTAGCCTCCTTTGTAGCCATAGCGAGTTCTGCGCTGACCATCTCGCTCTTTTGCGCAGCGCGTTGGAGCTGCCAAAATCCCAAGCGTAAGAAAAGGGAAACTACAATTAGAGTAAGGATACACATCACCCAACTTGGGGTGAAACGCAAGCTAAAACAGGGTACACTAGGCATTAATTTTTACTCAAACATGAAGTTTAACCAACGTTTTAAGATTGGCAAAGCCCGGAGTATAACAAATGATCACTAAACTCTTCATCATCTTTGTAATGATAATGATTGCAGGTTCCCTGGCAAGCGGGTTATTTTTCTTAGTCCGCGATAAAGAGAACTCTAAAAGAACGGTAAAAGCACTCACGGTAAGAATTACTATCTCTGTATCTTTATTTATTTTCTTATTTATTGCATTTAAGTTAGGTCTTATTCACCCCCATGGTATAGTAACTAATTAAATGAACTAGAGCTTAAAGATAACTTGATTGTTTTGTTAAAATCAGTACATTTATCATCAAAACTAGAGGACTTCTTGACTTTACATAAAAAGGACAACTTATGCGTTTATTAGCCATGGCCTGCCTGCTGGCATGCGGTTCATCTTATGCGGATACCATTGATAATTATATGAAAATTGCAACTAACATACCCATAATGGAGATGAAGGCTGATGCACAAGCTCAAGCTTGGGCAAGATCCGCCCGCCATGTATTAACGATAACCTGTGAAAGTATTGGTGAAACTTTAGTACAAGCCAATGAAGCAGCAAGACAACAAGGAAGACCACTTTTTTGCTTGGCAAATGGAGCCCAGCTAAATTCAGTGATTATGAATGACCTCATTCAGCAAACTTATAAAGAAATCTCAAGCCAGCAAAGTGATAAGGATAAAATGACAGTATCGCAAATAGCCTTATTAGGAGTAAGCAAACGCTATCCTTGTAAAAAAGCAAAAGAAATGGCCCAGCTTAAAACCTTAATGGGGCAATAATCACCACATCATGCTGATTACAGCGGGCGAAAACACCTTCTTATGATTTTGCAAGCATCTCCAATAGTGAGTGAGCTGCTTGCACCTCTACAATAAAAGAATTTATTTGTTAAACTCTTCAAATGCCTCTAGAGCTTCTGCAGCGTACATTAAAGAGGGGCCGCCGCCCATATAAACTGCCATCGCCAGTGTTTCTAACAATTCTTCACGACTCGTTTCTAGTTTAACTAAGGTTTGTGAGTGAAAACCAATACAACCAGGGCACTGTTTAGCAACTGCTAAGGCCATAGCAATTAATTCTTTCGTTTTTTTATTTAAAGCCCCATCCTTATAGGCTGCTTGGGAAAGAGCAGAGAAACCAGCCATAACCTCAGGCATTTCTTTGCGCATTTTAGCTAATTGAGTACCAATGTCTTTAGTAATGTTAGTGAATTTATCTGACATCTTATAACTCCTGTTAGTTCATGAAAGACGTCAATACTTTAACTCATAATTTTATTTTTGACATGCTTTATTTAAGGTTTCTTCGGCTAGGGTGAGTTTTCTCTCAAGCATACCTAACTCATGTTTTAAGTTTAAGAGGAGTGTGGGTTCACTCGTATGCGGATTAATTTGTGCTATTCGCATGCAAAGCGCCTGCTGCTGATTTTTTAGGGTTTCTACTTCCTGAGTTAAAGATTGCAACCACTGTTGCCGGGTACTTAACATTGCCATACTCAAAGTTGCAGCCTTTGATTCTTCTTTATTTTTTCGCTGCACACGACAGAGGCCAACTAATACGGAAATTTTTCTCTTTAAGTGTTCGGCTAGGTATTCCGCACTGCGTTCATGCCTTTGGACTCTTAATGCTTGAAGATCAGCTTTAAGCTCATTAATACAAGCGGCTGCCGTTAACTCGTCGGTTCGAAATAAATTTTTCGGCAAGGATTGACGGAGTACGGAAGGTGGTAGACTAGTCATTTTCCATTCGAGTTCAGGCAAACGAGCCATTAAGTCAGTAGTTAGATTTTGAATATAGTTGGTTTTTATCATTATCGATGAGTGCTGCTCTGGGGGAAGTTTATCGACTTCCCCCTAGGTATTAAAGTGCGGGTTCTAAACTGTTGTCTTTAGCCATCCACCAAGAAAAAATAAACGGCGGAGCACACATAATAATTAAGCCACCAGTTAATAAAAGCTCATAATGTAATAAGCTACCAACATTAATATCTTGTGGTGGGATAAAGCTCACAATAAAGGTGCCTACTACCCCAATAATTCCCACCCCGGCTACTAAAATCATTCCAAGCATGCCTCCGGGAATTTTAAATGGACGATAATGTTCTGCTTCAGTGAGACGAAGTTTAATGGCGGCGATGAACATAATAAAATACATCAGCATATACAATTGCGCTGCTAAAGCAGTTAAGAACCAGTAAGAGCCATTAACACTAGGCATGAATAAGAATAAAGCCGATAAAATCGTAACGATGGTGGCCTGGGTATACAACATAAAGGAAGGAGCACCGTTTTTATTAGTACGTTGAAAAATTTCGGGTAAATTCCCCTCTTCCGCTGCCACTAATAAACCCTTGGTAGGCGCAATAATCCAATTGCTAACACCACCAAGTCCTCCTAATACTAACATGAGGGCAACCACCGGCATCATCCAGTACATGCCATAATTATTAAAAAAAGCTTCAAAAGCCTGCATTATCCCTGCAACTAAATTAATATCTTTACCAGGCAATACAACTGCAATAGCTAAAGAACCTAATATTAAGGTACTTAAAATAATCCCTACCGAATAAATGAGTGCTTTAGGGAAGGCGCGCTGAGGATCTTTGACATCATTAGCATGCACGGTAGCAATTTCAATACCGCAAAAAGACATCATTATTGCGGTGAGCGAGACCCACATCGACTTATCAGACAGATGGGGAATAATACTTGGAATATCAAAGCTAATTTGCAAAGGATTACCTTGTACCATCCAGACCACCCCTAAGCCTATGATTAAAGACATAGGTAATAATAAGCCGGAAATGGAGCAGATGTTACTAAACATCGCCGAAGAGCTCATGCCGCGCAGATTAAGAATAGTGGTACCCCAAAAGCAGGTGATAATCACCGACCAGAGAAAATAAGGATTACTGGAAAGCATGGGGTTAATTAAATAGCCGATGGTCCCGGCCACAAAAGCAAGAATGGTTGGATACCAAATAACATTTTCAATCCATTGCAGCCATATGGCTAAAAAACCTGCCCGTTTACCAAAAGCCTCTTTAACCCACACATAAATACCACCTTGCTTTGCCCAACCAGAAGCTAATTCAGCTGAAACCAAGGCCGTTGGAATTAGAAAAAAAAGTGCGGCCAATGTAAAGTAAAAAATTAATTGACTGCCAAATAAGGCTGTAGCCGGTAAATTACGAATGCTATCTACAGAGCCAACGGTAATCATCGTTAAGCTAAAGATAGTAAGTGAGTGCTTTTGCGTCATTGCATTCCTTTTAGAACTAAACCAACAAACAAGATTATTATAACGTTAAAAGCTTAAGGATAGCTTAATAATAGAGTAAAAAATAAACAAATTTTCATAATGAGCAAAATAAGTATTTTCAGCAACCTCAAAACTACATCTTAAGCACAGACATTGAAGGCTCATCATAACAGCTTTTTTTAAGGATACAATACTGTCTAAATGTGAAGAAAATAAACGCAAGCAAAGCCTTTTAGAAGAATTCATCCATGAATTAGAATTTGGATGTCTCTGATATAATCCCTCTAATTTAGCCTTAGGGTATTTAGCTTAAAAAGCTTTGGGCAGGGTCACCTCATGAAAAATTTTGAGATAAGATAGTGGTTAAAATAGAATCATCCCATCCAGCATTTTTTCTGAGCCGCTTAATAGATTGCCTTTTCATCTGATTTTTAGTTAATTGAA
>NZ_RZGQ01000116.1 GCF_003989735.1 Legionella sp. km772
AAAATCAAATAATCACTATAAAGATCAAGCATATCCATTTAATTCCCTCCCTAAAATTAAGGGCGGAATTCTAATGCTTTTTAGTCAAACTACAAGTTTATGTGCGTAACATGAGTAATTAGTGTTTTTCTTATCATGTTCTTTGCATCCAATGAACCACTGCGTGGTTTTACGGGTTTGATGAAGAGAATAATTTATGGTTTTGCAGCTTTTGCGGAACTTCCTTCTTTATTCGGGGATATTTTAAGTTATTTACGCTTATTTGCTTTAGGTTTGGCGGGTGCCTCTTTAGCGATTACTTTTAATACTATGGCTGAGCATATTGCGCAAACCAGTACTATCTTGGCGGTCTTAGTGTTCTTAATCGGTCAAACTTTAAATTTTGTTTTGTGTCTGATGAGCGCGGTAATTCATGGTTTACGTTTGAATTATATTGAATTTTTTAAATGGTCAGTAAAAGAAGAAGGCTATGGATACCAGCCTTTCAAAAAGCAGGAGATCACTCATGAATGAGTTAATGTTAATGTTTGGATGGATAGGGATCTTTGCACCGATGGCTTTGGCTACGGTGGGTAGTATTTGTGGTTGCTCTACGGCCGGGCAGGCTGCAATCGGCGTGATGTTGGATACCGAGAGCGGCTATGGTAAATACATTGGGGTGTCCGTGTTGCCTTCCACGCAAGCAATTATGGGTATAGTCATTATGTTTGCCTTAAATCGGACGGTTACTCCTGAAAATGCTGGCGGCCTCTTAGGAATTGGATTCTTAACCGGTATTGCTTTAATGATTTGTGCGATTCAACAAGGTTATTGTTGTGCCAGTGCGATTAATGCAACTAAAAATAAACCTGAGATTTTTGGTTTATCCGTAGCACCTGCGGCTATAGTGGAAGGCTTTGCAGTATTTATTTTTGTGTTTGCCCTAGTATTAAGCAGTGGTCTTAAATAGAGGAGTCAATCCATGGATGCGAAACAAATAAATCCTGCTAATGTAATTTCCCACGGGATTGAGGCCCTCATTGAGCGTTTGAAAGAGGAGGGGGTGGCGCGCGGCAAAGAAGAGGAAGAGAGAATAATTAATGATGCGCAAATAAAAGCCAATGACCTATTAAATAATGCGCAAAAAAAGGCCAAATCTTTAGTGGATGAGGCGAATCAATCCATTCAGAAAGAGAAAAAAGCAATGGAAGATGCTTTGGCGCTCGCAGCAAAGAATATGCGCTTGGAGCTGAGACAAAATCTCATGGACCGATTCTCGCAAGAGATAAGACGGTTGGTACATAAAGAATTAGATAATGAAGCAATGATTCGTCAATTGATTTTAATGATCGCCAGCGACAGTGTTAAACAAATCCAAGATTTTAACGCGCAGAAGATGGAGCTGCACTTACCAGAAAAAATTTTAGACTTTGAAGACATTCGTAAAAATCCTGATTTATTGGCTCAGGATCAGTTAAAGAATTTAGTACAATCTTTAACCCATAAAATGTTTAAGGAAGGCATGAGTGTACAAGTTAACCCTGATAGTAGGAAACCAGCTGGAATTAAAATATCTCTTGTTGATGAAGAAATAGTTTTAGATTTAAGTGAGGAGGCGGTGAGTAGCCTTTTAATAAAACACATGCAACCTCGCTTTCGTGCTTTACTTGAAGGCTTACTACAATGAGTAAAGAGTTCATTACAATTGCCTCAAGTTTACCAAGAATTGGCGACTCATTTAGAATTGCCGAGCCGCCGATATCACGATTGCAATTAGAAAAGCGGCTGAAGCTCTTGCCGGATGAGTATGCAAGTTTACTCTTTAAGATTGAATTCTTAGTCTGGCAGAGCTGGTTTAAACCTAAGTATTCCGTATTAGAATTACAAAAGGTCTACAAGGAAGTGCATCAAATTGATTCCTTATTTATTCAGGAGTTAATTGATTGGTATTTAAATTTACGTAGCCTAATGGCCGCTCTTCGTTTACGTCAGGTTCAACAAGAGCCGCCCAATGAGCCTAATGAGGAATGGATTAGCTCTAATAAGCAGCAGTTAATTGCGCATTGGCATGAGCCTGATTTTGGGTTAAAAGCGATTTATCCTTGGCTCAATACCATTAACAATGCTCTTGCCCAAAAGGATACGGCTAGAGTTGAAGAATTTCTCTTAACCTACCTTTGGCAGTATTTATTACGTAAAGAAATAGGACATTATTTTGATTTTGAAAGTTTAGTTATTTATTTATTGCGTTGGGATCTCGTTAATTATTGGTCGCAGTTTAATAAGACAGACGTGTTAAAAACTATTGACGATTTATGTGATTCATTACTTGCTTCATCACTAGATTTAGAAAAGGAATAGAAAATGAACGGCGATAATAGGACTGATTCGGCTCAAGTAATTGCTATCCAAGAGGGAATAGTACATATCCAGCAGAAGGCTAACAAACCACTCATTAAGAATGAAATCATCTATATTTGCCCTAAACCTAAGGCCTCGGCACACCAGGAAAAAATCATGGCAGAAATATTGCACGTTAGAGGAAATACAGCAGTAGCCCAAGTATTTGAAGAAACCTCAGGCATTGCAGTTGGCGATCTGGTCGAGCAATCAGGCGAACAACTTTCTCTTGCTTTAGGGCCTGGTTTGTTAGGGATGATCTATGATGGCTTACAAAATCCTTTGTTAAATTTTTCGAGTAATTACGGCTATTTTTTACCGCGTGGAGTACGTGAACCTGCCATTGATCTTAAGAAAAAATGGGTTTTTTCTCCCTTAGTTCAGGCGGGAGATAAAGTACATGCTGGTTCCGTTTTAGGTACAGTACAAGAAGGACGCATAACCCATAAAATAATGGTTCCTTTCGATCTGGGGAAGAATCTTGAGGTTGAATGGATTCAACAGGGAACTTTTGATGTAGAGACCCCCATTGCTCAAATTAAGGCACATAACCGTGCTCACCAGATTTGTATGGTGCAGAAATGGCCGGTTCGTTTTTCCATAGCACAAAAATTGATGACTGATAATCTTGCCCAACGTCACTATCCTTCGCAGCCCATGGTGACGACTCTACGCTTAATCGATACTTTTTTCCCGATTGCACGAGGAGGCACCGCCTGTATTCCTGGTCCTTTTGGCGCGGGTAAAACCGTTTTACAAAATTTGATCGCCCGTTACTCGGATGTGGATATTGTCATCATTGTTGCTTGCGGTGAACGAGCAGGAGAGGTTGTTGAAACAATTACTGAATTTCCTAAATTAGTTGATCCCCATGCCGGCGGTACCCTTATGGATAGAACTATTATTGTCTGCAATACCTCTTCCATGCCTGTTGCTGCGAGAGAGGCATCCATTTATACCGGGATTACGCTGGGGGAATATTACCGGCAAATGGGTTATAACGTCTTATTGATTGCTGATTCGACTTCCCGTTGGGCACAGGCCATGCGCGAAACCTCAGGACGCATGGAGGAAATTCCTGGTGAAGAAGGATTTCCTGCCTACTTAGATAGTAGTATTCGGGGTTTATATGAACGCGCAGGGCTCATTGAAGGCGCAGAAGGTGATTTAGGTAGTTTAACCATCGTTGGAACTGTCTCACCGGCTGGAGGAAATTTCGAAGAACCCGTGACGCAGTCGACTTTAAGTTCAGTGAAAACCTTTCTCGGTTTAAGTTATGATCGAGCTTATAAGCGATTTTATCCGGCGGTAGACCCGTTAATTTCCTGGTCTCGTTATTTAGATCAATTGCAATCGTGGTTCAAACAGAACTTAGAGCCTACTTGGACCATGAAAGTCAGTCAAATAACCCAGTTACTTCATCAAGGGCAAGATATTTTGAATATGATGCAAGTAACTGGTGAAGAGGGCATCACGATGGACGATTATCTCCTCTATCAAAAAGCATTAATGTTTGATATGGTTTATTTACAGCAAGATGCTTATGATGCAGTCGATGTCTCCGTCCCTCTAAACCGTCAAAAACAATTATTTAATTTACTCTTAGATATAGTGAACAAAGACTATAAGTTTACTGAGAAAGAAAAAGCACGTAGCTTTTTTATGAAGCTAACTAGTCTATTAAAAAATTTAAACTATTCTCCTCTAAATTCGGATAAGTTTACCAGTTATCAGCGAGAAATTATGGAATTAACTGGAATGGAGTGATATTGATCCGATGAAAGCTGGGTCGTCATAAGTTAGAAAAGTTTATTACGATTGCTTATCCCATTGAGCTATTTTTTTCATTAATAAACCCGCACCATATAAGACCATGCCGGTGAATAATAAACAAAAAATACGTACGGCAGTCGGAGTCATTGCCGCGTCATAAAGGAGGGCCTTTCCTGCTGATAGGCCAAGCACTAATAAGGCAGAATGAGCCATGAGTTTATCTTTGAGATGATAGCTAATCATTAAAATTAATATCGCATACAATAACCAAAAACTAGTTACTGCCAAAGAGCCGTAAGGATCGGCAAGGCGGTAGAAACTCATGATTGCTAAAAAATGTGCTAAAGCAAGGAAGAGAATGCCATACTCTTCTTTTTTATACACATCATCATAATGTCGACTTAGAGCAAAACACAATGAGGCAAATCCTGCCCAGGCTGCAAAGAGGGTAGAAGTGGAATATTTATTAAAAAACAGTTGCATCATAATATGGCCATATTCTAAAAAGGCGATAAGTACCAGCATAATAGCCGGAATGTAAAATACCCTTTTGTGCTGTGAATCCAGTGAGAGCATGGGTAAGAAAGCAAAGGCTGAAGTAATTAATACAAAAAGCCATGGTTTAAATTCAGTAGGTATTATCTCAAGATAAAAAGAGTGGAAAAATACCAGTGATGCAAAGGAGTAAATCATCCCTTGACTCTTAATTTCTTGGTTAGGGAAGAAGCTTTTAGTGAGGAAGTATAAGCCGATTAAAATAACAGCAAACAGTAAAGATAGGTAAGGCGCAAGCACAGGATAACTGCCGCTAATCAAATAGTATTCCAGACCATAAAAAAGAGTAAGCACCGGGAAAAAAGCCCATGCTTCATTTTCGGTTAACTGCTGTTTATTACATAAGCTGTAAAGGTAGGAGCTGATGGAGAAAATGATGAAGTGGACGGCCAAACTATTGGCAAGCATTATGTTTTGGTTTAGCTCTACACCGACAACAAAGGTAGTTAAAATCGCTAAATAAGCAGCTACAATGGAGATGAGTCGTGAGCGTGTCCAGATCGATATAATGGCAAAGGCCAAAGAGCAACAAATAAAATAATAAATAGTGAAGAAGGAGGAATAATTTAAATTTAAGATTATGGGGGATAAATAAGAGCCTATGATGGCAACAACCGGGTAAATATCATGACTAAATTTCCAATAAAGCCATATGCAAAAGGCGGAAACTAAACTCGTGAGCACTAAGGCTGTTTTGAATGAGGTAAGATCGTAAAATCGATACCCAGCAAACACGGAACAATACAAAATAATAATCCCGGCAGCGGGAAGTAAACTAGCGTATTGTCTATAGACAGTAGGTAGACAAAAACCTGTTGCGATCAAGCAAAGACCAATAAGAGCAGCAATAATAATTTGGCGCTCAGGCGTTAGCCAGCCTGTATCAATGGATAACTTAATAATAAATCCTGCTGCAAATACAAAACAAATAATGGCAATAATACCTAACCAGTTTCCTGATTTTTCTACTTTATTACTAAGGTCCTCAGTTGTCGTAGAAGGGGCGAAAGCTTCAATAGGCTCACGAGGTTGGAGCTCTTCCCACGATTTAAAATGTACCGCCTGTTGCGGCTCATCCCTGGTTGAATGGTGCGGGGAATTATTGGGTAACGAGAGTGCCTCAATCTTTTTTTCTAAAAGATTTATCCGTTTTTCAAGCTCTTCAATCCGTTGCTCGCTCTTATCCATAATGCCAATTATTGAGTATTATTTATCCAAATTGTAGGCTTTTAAAAGTAAGAAAACAAGCTTATAGACAAATAGAAACATTATTTTTCAAATTTCTCTTGCACTTTTTTAAGGTTAAGTTAATTATCAATATGGTCTCTAAGAACGCAAAAAGAGAGTTATTGACCTACGGAGGGATTTCGCTATGTTAACAAAAAAGGATAAATCACAAATTATTGATCTAAGGAATATAAGAGCTTTACCCCTCCACTTAATCCAGAATGCCGAGCCTGATAGAACCTACTTTATATCAAATGCTTTATCAGGTATAAGCCATTTTTTTTCTGCCCGAGTAAATGATTTATATAATAGCTTGGTATTAACCTTTTCTTTAGAATCAATGGATTGGAGTAGCTTTACTAACTATATATGGCCCAGTATTTCTTCTGGTGCAGCCTTATTGCTAGGCAATTACCTGACGGAAGGACTTAGCGAATATGCTACAGGGAGTCCAGAATATGATTTTGTATTTAAATTTATTTTTGGTGCAGCCGTTTTAGGCTATTGCGCATTAAATCGGATTACTGATCAACGCTTTAGTTCAAAAGCTGCTTTATCGGCTGCTGTGGCTAGTGAGGTAATGGCTATTACCTATATGTATAGCTCTGTATTTAATGGCACCCATTATTTGCTCGGTAAGCCCAGCAGTGAATATTCTTTAATTGCAGGCTTAGGTGTAAGTGCTATAGCTGTACCCAGTGGAATTTCTTACTTAACCCAAAAAGTACAAGATTTTTTAGTCCGTTTGCACTATAACAAAGGGGCTCAACGCTCTGATACCGCGATTATCTCAAGTGGCCTTACTTCAGTCTCTAATCTTTATTTTCAAATTAACCATTTTATCGCTAGTGAATTAATGGTTAGTTCTAGGGCTTTTCAATTGGGCCTTATTTCCCACAACATACGGTATGCTGACAGAATTGTACAACGATTTCGTAACTTGCCAGCCTTGTTAGCGGATTTGACCCCTTCAACTATTAAAAAAATGCGATTGCAGCAAGAGAAGCTAGATTATGATTACGATTATAATCATAAAATCCACCAGGTTTTGCGGGTTACCGATGTTGGATGTTATTTCCTGGGTGTACCTCGTTATCAATTGCGCACAGGGGATTTGGTTTATTGTGATGAAAGCATCGATTTAGATGCTGTTCCTGTATCAGGAGAATTAATTGCTCTAAGGCGCGATTCTAAAGATCATTTTACCCAAAATGTGGAGCAACAAAAGTTTAGCGTTAATTTGAAAGCTCAAAATGGTGAGGATGTGTGGATAGAGCAGCTGACGAAAGCTGATTTCACATCGAATTATAAAAAAATAGATTTATACGCTGTTCGGGATGGCAAACAAGCAGGGGTTTTAGTTGGCGATAAATTAAATTTATACGGAAAAAATAATGTATTTATTCAAATAAAACCGGAAAAAGAACTTTTGTTAACCAGCGATTATGAAAAACGAGCCGTGATTGATGACATTATTGCAAGCCGTAAGAAAAAAAGTGTCTTACATTCTATTCTGGGCTCGATCATTATGGCAGCCTTTTTAAAGCGTGATATTACTGCCATGCCTGCAGAAACCCTAAAGTTAATGTTCACCTTGTTTCAAACGATGATACCTTTCTCTGAGGCTTTTTTACGGGAAACCATCAATAGTCGTTTAGTAAAAAAATTAAATAACAGTTTAGGAGAGCATCCGCTAGAAACCATCGATGCCTTAAGAGTTGTCGATTTATGCAACGCTTTAGGAGGTTATTATCGTGATCGTTTTGCAAAAGGTGTGGCCATTATTTCCGATAAAACAGGAACGCTAACTACGACACGGATGGATGTTTTGGGATTGTGGACTACGGATATGGACGCGGAGGTACAAGCCAGTTTAAGTGGAAAAGATGATTTACTTCTCCCTAGTGAAGCACAGTGGTTAGATAGTTTTGAGGTCTTTTGTAGCGCATTTACCAATAACAAAAAAGAATTGGAACCTGAAGAACATGCTATTTTAGAGTTTTTTAAAAGGCTTTTAGCGAATAAGGATTGTTTAAAAGTAGCGACCCATGGTAACAATCATTTTAAAAAAGAAATAATTAGCCAGGATATAACAAAAGAAATTGAAACCTTCCACCTAGGTTTATACCGTAACTTTGGTGGCCGTTTTACTTTAACAAAAGAGGGTACTGACTTTTCCTTGGTTTTTTGTGGCGTACCTAAAGAAGATGCCTTTAAAGGCAGTTCAGTCTTCAAGGCTTATGCAAAAATGCAAAGCCGTACAGGAGTATTATCACGCGATTGGTGTTTGGCTAAAGCTAAATTGACTGAAGAGGAATTTAGAGATGTACATCAATTTTTTGAACAGGACAATAAAGTAGAAATAGAGCAATTTATCGTGACCAAACTTAGCTCAAAAGAAGGAAACAATTTAGGTCAACGCTTCAATTATTATGGCACCTTTCTTATAGATAACCCAGTAAAAAAAGATGCTGAAAAATTCATTGCCCAATGCCGTGAACTATCTGTTCCGGTATTTGTTGCAACAGGGGATACGACCAAAGCGGCCAAAAATATTGCTACGGTATTATGTCCATCACACGCGCAGCACCTTCGGGTAATTAATGCGAAAGAAATCAAAGAGGAACTACCTATCTTGTCAGAGGAAGAGTATCCCGCGAATTCTACGGTAGTTTTTTCAGGCGTTAATGATCAGGTATTAGAATTATTTCAACAATTAATGGCTAGAGCGCCGGATGAGCGACCAGTAATTATTTTTGCCGAAATGAGCACTGAGGGGAAAGGGGTTTTGGCGCGCTATTTAAAAGATCATCATTATTTTGTAGTAGCCAATGGTGATGGTACCAATGATGTAATGATGATGAAATCAGCCCACATGGTTATTGCCCATCACTCTGATGATGGAACCTTTGCACCGGGAGTTGGGTTAGCTAGGTCCGGGGATCTGGAACAAAATTCAGGAAAAATAAGAGCTATTCCCGGTTTGTTAGTTCATTCACCTTACTCTCAGAATGGCTTATCCACAAGTCCATAGGCCAGGAGA
>NZ_RZGQ01000117.1 GCF_003989735.1 Legionella sp. km772
AGCTCTCCTGGCCTATGGACTTGTGGATAAGCCATTCTGAGAGTAAGGTGAATGAACTAACAAACCGGGAATAGCTCTTATTTTTCCTGAATTTTGTTCCAGATCCCCGGACCTAGCTAACAGATGCAGTTGTATCATTATTTAGAGACAGTATTTACGTTATTTTGATAATTATTTCAGTTTTAATGATTCCAGGTCTAATCGTTGGTTTGATTGTTGCTATGTTCCAAGCGGCTACACAGATTAACGAGGCTAGCTTAAGCTTTATACCTAAGCTTATTGTTACCTTTATTACCTTATTATTAGCGGGGCCGTGGCTATTAAAAACTTTGTTAAGTTATACGGATTCATTGATACATAACATTCCTTATTTTATAAGTTAGAGCTGAAAATGGTCAATATTGATTATCAATCCATGATTAAGGTAATCAGCCAGATTATATGGCCTATTGGGCGTTTTACGGGTTTATTTTTAGCAGCTCCTTTTTTTTCCTCCCCTTTGATTCCTTCTCGTATTAAAGTCGTTTTCATTTTTCTATTAAGTTGGATTTGTGCATTTATGGTTCCAGCTGAACTAAGTTTTGAACATTTCAACGGCTTATATGCAGTGTATATGGTACAAGAAATAATCTTTGGCATCTTGATGGGTTTTGTTTTACAGCTAGTTTTTCAAGTTTTCGTATTAGTAGGACAAATTATTTCTATGCAAGCCGGTTTGGGCTTCGCAGTAATGGTGGATCCGATGAGTAGTGCTAGTGTTCCTTTAATAAGCCAATATTACAATTTAATGGTCATGTTAGTCTTCTTAGCATTAGGGGGGCATGTAGCACTTTTAGAGGCAGTAATGAATAGTTTTAAAATAATGCCTATTGGCTCCCTCTATATGGAAAACGCGATGGTATGGAAAATAATAATTTTTTCAGGTTGGATGTTTAAAGAGGCAGTATTAATAACTATTCCCGCAATTATTTCTTTACTTTTAATCAGTTTATCAATAGGTATTGTTACCCGGGTAGCACCACAATTGAATATTTTTTCTCTCGGATTTCCTATTACACTGATGATGGCCATTGCTATTATCCAAATAACTTTGCCTAGTGTCGGCGAACAGATGGTTGAAAGTTTAGAACAGGGAATGCACTTCATTATAGGATTGTTACACTAATGGCTGAAGAAGACCAAGCACAGGAAAAGACCGAAGAGCCCTCGGCCAAACGACTGCGTGAAGCAAAAGAAAAAGGCCAGGTGGCGCGCTCTAAAGATTTCAATGCTACTTTGATCCTTTTGTTTACTGCCATGGGTTTTTCCATGTTTGGACAAAAAATTACTAATCATCTAGTGACTATGATGCGGGAGGCTTTTGAGTTTAATGCGGATCTCTTGACGACTACAGCTAGCACAATGGAGAGGCTTTATTATTTATCTCAATATGGCGTTAAATCAATTCTTCCCCTGCTAATAGTAATTTTTGTTTTATCTTTAGCTGCTCCGCTGCTAATTGGCGGTTGGGTTTTTAGCAAGGAATCGCTAAGCCCTAAATTTTCACGTTTGAATCCGTTGAAAGGATTTGCTCGTATGGTTTCAGTGAAAGGGCTAATGGAAATGCTTAAAGCCCTTTTAAAGGTAATTCTCGTGGCTGCAGTATCCATTTTAGTAATGAAAATAGAGATCCCTCTCCTGCTTGCTTTAGGTAATTCTCCTTTGGAGGTCGCAATTTCAGAGGGGACTAATATTATTGTTAAATCATTTGCCTGGATATCAGCGAGCTTAATTGTCATTGCTCTCATTGATGTGCCTTTCCAACTTTACGAACACCATAAAGCATTGAAAATGACTAAACAGGAGTTAAAAGACGAATATAAAGATACCGAAGGAAAACCAGAGGTTAAAGGCGCTATTCGCCGTGCCCAACATGAAGTAGCACGACGGCGCATGATGGCAGAGGTTCCCAAGGCGGATGTAGTCTTAACGAACCCGACTCATTATGCTGTTGCCATTAGTTACAAAAATAAGAAAAGTAAAGCACCCATTGTGGTGGCCAAAGGGCGGGATTTAATTGCCTTTCAAATTAATAATGAGGCACAGAAAAATAATGTTCCTATCATTTCTGTACCGCCTCTAGCTCGCGCGATCTACTTCTCAACCAAATTGAATAAAGAAATCCCTCGCGGTTTATATATAGCGGTTGCGCAAGTATTAGCTTATGTCTTTCAATTAAGTGATAAACAAAGGTATGATCATAAGCCCGCTATTTTACAGGATGTACCCATTCCACCTGAGCTTGCTAAAGAGGCAGAGGAAGAATTAGATGAATAAGTTGATGGACTATTTAAAAAGTTGGGTAAACCAAGGTTTGGGAACACCTTTAATGCTCATCGTCATGTTAAGTATGATGATGTTGCCTCTACCTACTTTTTTATTAGATATCTTATTTACTTTCAACATCGCTTTGTCTTTAGTGGTTTTATTGGCAGTAATCTATAGTGCGCGACCCTTAGATTTTGCTGTATTCCCTACCGTTATCTTGCTGGCAACTTTGTTACGTTTGGCTTTAAACATAGCCTCCACCCGAGTTGTTTTGTTAAATGGACAAAATGGAACCCATGCCGCAGGACAAGTTATTGAATCGTTTGGTGAAGTCGTCATCGGTGGCAATTATGCAGTAGGATTAGTCGTTTTCATTATTTTAGTAGTAATAAATTTTGTCGTGGTTACTAAAGGTGCGGGACGTGTTTCGGAAGTAACCGCTCGCTTCACCTTAGACTCTATGCCCGGAAAGCAAATGGCTATTGATGCTGATTTGAATGCAGGCTTAATCACTCAAGAGCAGGCTATCAAGCGACGTGCTGAAATTGCACAAGAGGCTGATTTTTATGGCTCGATGGATGGAGCAAGCAAGTTCGTACGTGGAGATGCGATTGCCGGTATTTTGGTATTAATCATTAATATGGTTGGTGGTCTTATTATTGGCATGGTACAGCATGGGATGTCTTTTAGTGATGCTTTACACAATTATATTTTGTTGACCATTGGTGATGGATTAGTAGCTCAAGTCCCCTCATTAATTTTATCTACAGCTACAGCGATTATTGTTACGCGAGTTTCTAGTGCCCAGGATATGGGCGATGCAGTGGTGCAGCAGATCCTATCTCAACCCCGTTCTTTGTTTATTGCTGCTGCAATAATCGGGATAATAGGCCTCATTCCTGGGATGCCGCATATTGCTTTTCTTATTTTAGCCTTAGGAATGGCAGGAATTGGCTATTATATTATGAATCAGCTCCAGGAAACTAAAGAACAAGAATTAGAAAAAGAAATTAATATGGCGCAAGCCAAAGAACCGACATCAACTGAGTTGTCTTGGGATGATGTGAATCCTGTGGATGTGATCAGTTTAGAAGTTGGCTATCGCTTAATTCCTCTAGTTGACAGTGCCCAAGGCGGTGTTTTACTGTCCCGTATTAAAGGAGTACGCAAAAAAATATCCCAAGAGTTAGGATTTTTAATCCCCACAGTTCATATCCGCGACAATCTTGATTTAAAACCAAATTTTTATCGTATAAGTTTGGCTGGGGTTATTATGGGCGAGGCTGCTATTCATCCTGAGCGATGGTTGGCTATTAATCCTGGACAAGTGTTTGGACCCATTGAGGGTATTAAAGGTAAAGATCCTGCTTTTGGTATGGATGCTGTGTGGATAAATGAAAGCCAAAAGGATCAGGCTACCACTTTGGGGTACACTGTTGTAGACGCCTCAACAGTTATTGCTACTCATTTAAGTCAAATTTTAGAGCAAAATAGCCAGCAATTACTAGGTTATGAGGAAACCCAACAGCTTCTTGACAAACTTTCGGCTAACTCTCCTAAACTGGTCAAAGAATTAATCCCTGATGGGCTTAGTCTTGGAACCGTGACTAAAGTGCTGCATGGTTTATTAGCAGAGCATATACCGCTTACTGATATTCGAACTATTGTCGAAACTTTGGCGGAAAATGCGACTAAAACTAAAGATCCAGATTATTTAATTGCACAGGTCCGTATTGCTTTATCACGGTTAATTACTCAAAAAATCAGTGGCTTAAACGAAGAACTCTCTATTATTACTTTAAAACCAGAGTTGGAACAATTATTGCAGAACACTATTCAAAATAGTGGGCCCGGGGGAGTCAGTTTTGAACCCGGTATGGCGGATAAAATACAAAAATCCTTAGCACAATTTGCAGCACAACAGCATGCGAACCAGGAAAATCCTGTTTTAGTAGTTCAACCTGGGATACGTTCTGTGTTGGCACGATTTGTGCGTAATATCTCTAATGATTTTTATGTTTTGTCTTATCAGGAGATACCTGATAATAAACAAATAAAAATAGTGGGCACTATTGGATAATTATTCGTTATTAGCGAATAAAACGTATCAGTTCAGTAAGGGCGTAAACTTAAGGGAAACTTTCTTGAGTTTGAGCTCTTGAAGAAATAGATACAATAAAACAGGCAGGAGGTTTTATGAAATTAAAACGCTTTGTCGCCGCTGATACACGCAGCGCCATGCAGCAAATTAAGGCAACTTTCGGTCCTGATGCCGTTATTTTGTCCAGTCATCGTGTCGATCAAGGCGTTGAAATTGTTGCTGCAATTGACTTTGATGAAACTATATTGTCAACTCAGGCGGCTGTTGCTGTCGCTGAACCGGCAAGTAAAGTTGAGAAGAATCTTTCGCATACTCCATTAGACGATATGCGCCAAGAAATACAGACTCTAAGAGGTATGTTAGAGGCGCAATTAAGAGGAAATGTAGGGTCAAATAATGAACCCTTACATAGTGTACTTTTACAAAAATTATTATATTTAGGGGTTAGTCCTAATACAGCGTCTATCTGGGCTCGCGCGGTTAGACCTGATTTAAATCAGCAACGTGCTTGGGATGCTGTTCTATCTCATATTTCTGAATTATTACCAATAAGAGATTCCCGCAGAATAGAAGAAGGTGGTGTGTATGCCTTTGTCGGTCCTACTGGGGTTGGAAAAACAACAACTTTAGCCAAAATTGCTGCTCGCTTTACCTTGCGTTTCGGTGCCGATAAGCTCGGTCTGGTCGCTATGGATAGTTACCGGATTGCCGCTCAAGAGCAACTAGTTTTATATGGCAAAATTCTTGGGGTCAAGGTCTGCATTGCTCAAGATGAAGTTGCATTATCGCGAGTTTTACGGCAATTGAGTGATAAAAAACTAATTTTAATCGATACGGCAGGTGTTAATCCAGCGGATGAGCGCATGGTAAAACAAATGGAAGTATTAAGTACTTATCATCAATCGATTGCAAAAGTCTTAGTTTTACCTGCAACCAGTCATTATCAAGTATTAATCGATGCTATTAGGCGTTATAAGGCCAATCGTATTGATCAATGCATTTTAACTAAGCTAGATGAGTCCCTAGCATTAGGAGGGGCTTTAAGCGCTATTATAGAATCTGATTTGGCTATAAGCTATTTAACTCATGGTCAGCGTGTACCTGAGGATATTAAAATGGCTTCTCGGCATCAGCTCATTGATTTATTTGCGCAACAAGAAATTCAATTGTTCCAAACGGATAGAACTATAAGCCAAGATAAATCGCGTGTTGGGGAGGGGTATTATGTTGAAAGTTAATAAGGGCATTAAAGATCAGGCTGCTGGTCTTAGAAATTTGTCGCGCACCAAGCCTGTAAAAGTTATTGCAGTAACTGCGGGAAAAGGAGGCGTGGGCAAAAGTAATGTCTCTGTCAATCTAGCTGTGGCTTTAGCACAACTTAATCAGAATGTCATGCTACTTGATGCTGATTTAGGTTTAGCAAATGTAGATATTATGCTTGGCTTACATACTAAATACAATTTATCTCATGTAGTTCAAGGTGTCTGTGATCTAAGTGATGTGATATTACAAGGTCCTAATGGCGTAAGAGTAATCCCTGCGGCTTCGGGTACAGAGTTTATGACCCAGTTAAGTCATGCGGAACATGCTGGTATTATTGATGCTTTTAATGAATTAACGGATGATTTAGATTATTTAATTATTGATACTGCGGCGGGAATATCCGATACCGTATTAAGTTTTACCCGCTCATCACAAGAGTTGATTGTTGTTGTTTGTGATGAACCCACCTCACTCACTGATGCTTATGCGTTAATTAAAGTAATGAGTAAGCGCTATGAATGGACTAATTTCCATGTGCTTGCCAATATGGTACGTAATTTAAAAGATGGAAGGGATTTGTTTAATAAATTGTTTCGAGTTTCTGAGCAATTTCTTGACGTTCAACTAAACTATTTAGGAGCAGTACCGTTTGATGAGCATGTACATAAAGCGGTTAAGAAACAAAAACCAGTCTTAATGGCTTATCCAGATTCAAATGCTTCTAGCTCATTTAGAGAAATAGCAGATTCTGTGGGTAGATTGCCCTTTAAACCTTTACTAACTGGAAATACTAGTTTCTTTTTAGAGCGATTAGTTGCAGGTGAAATTTGAAATTGTTCACTATAATTAAACTAATATAATTTCAAATGCTGTTATTGTAAGGAGAGTGTCGTGGATGCTTTAGCTGCATACAGCAAGATAAATGAACAAACCCAAGAGGCTCTGGTAAAAGAGCACGCCTTATTAGTAAAACGTATCGCCCATCATTTATTAGGACGCTTGCCCCAATCCGTTCAACTAGATGATTTAATTCAAGCGGGTATGATGGGGTTACTTGAGGCCGCTCGTAATTATGACGCTTCAAAAGGTGCCTCTTTTGAGACCTATGCAGGAATTCGCATTAGAGGACACATGTTAGATGAGGTACGTCGAAATGATTGGGTTCCTCGTTCAGTTCATCGAAATTCTAGAAAAATTTCTGAAGCCGTTCAACATATTGAAAATAGGCTTGGCCGTGAAGCCAAAGATGTTGAGGTGGCTCAAGCATTAGACATCTCTATCACTGAATACCATGAAATGCTGCAAGACTCAGCAGGCAGTCATCTTTATGGGTTTGACGATTTGGGGGTGACGGATGATGTGCTACACGGAGATGACGATAAGACTCATACCGAACCGCAAAAGCGTGTTATGCATGATGATTTAATGTCCCATTTAAGCCAAGTCATTAATAGCTTGCCGCAAAAAGAACAACTTGTACTATCCTTGTATTATGAGCGGGATTTAAACTTAAAGGAAATTGGCGAAGTTATTGGTGTTAGCGAATCTCGCATTTCCCAAATTTTAAGCCAAGCAATCCTCCGCATTAGAGCGCGATTACCGGATTAAAAATAATAATGGATGCATTAACAATAGTTGGTTTACTAGTAGGATTTGGAGCTATTCTTTTTGGACAAATGTTCGAAGGTGGCGACATTCATGCTTTAGTAAATTTACCCGCTTTACTCATTGTATTAGGTGGAACTCTGGGTGCGGTAATGGTGCAAACACCCTATTTTATTTTTAAAAGAGCGCTTAAAATTTTACCATGGATTATTAAAACTCCGCCTTTACAATTTAATGAATACCGCACTTTATTAGTAGATTTGGCCAAAAAAGCCCGTCAAATGGGGCTGCTTTCCCTCGAAGAGCATTTAGAGGTAGAAACCAACCCTTTAATATATAAAGGTTTAGAGTTATTAGTGATTGGTGTAGATAAACAAACTATAAGACAAGTATTAGAGACGGAAATCGAACGTCTAGAAATTCAAGATCTTAGAGCTGCGCAGGTTTATGAAAGCATGGGTGGCTACAGTCCAACGATTGGGATATTAGGTGCTGTTTTAGGCTTGATTGAGGTAATGCGTAATCTTGCTGATCCGGCGGCTTTAGGATTGGGCATAGCAACAGCTTTTGTTGCCACTATTTATGGGGTAGGGCTCGCCAATTTAGTTTTCTTGCCAATTGCAAATAAATTAAAAAGCTGTATTGCGCGCCAGGTGCATTTTGACTCCATGATTGTTGAGGCTTTGGTTGCAATGGCTAGTGGTGAAAGTCCTAGCATGTTGATGTTGAAATTAAGTAATTTTGGTCGAACAAAACAAAATGACGTCAAAAAGAAGTAAAAATCATGATGAGCATACTGATACTCATAGATGGGTAATTTCATATGCAGACTTTATTACACTGCTCTTTGCATTTTTTGTAGTGATGTATGCTATTTCTTCCGTAAATGTTTCAAAATATAAATCGCTTTCAGAGGGGATGAAATCAGCATTTAATAAAAAGGATCAAAATCAAGCAACACAATCCACGGCAGAAATAAAAAATGGACCGGAAGCAAAGAAAACTAAGGGAACTTTTCAAGACGGCTTAGATTATTTAAAGAAATCGCTCTCTGAATTAGAAGACGGTAGCTATAAGGTAAATAGCCAAGAGGATTGGATCGAAGTCGATATAAAAGCCGGTTCTTTGTTTCAATCAGGTACAGCTGATTTAACGCCCCAAGCCTTACTAAAATTAATGCAATTAGCAGGTAAAATCAAAGATTTACCCTACACTATTGTGGTCGAAGGGTACACGGATTCTATACCCATAGAAACGCCGCAATATCCCTCTAATTGGGAACTCTCTGCGGCTAGGGCAGCAAGTGTGGGACGAGCTTTAAATAGTTTTGGTGTTAACTCGCAACATATTTTAGTTACTGGTTATGGTGAACAATATCCAATAGCTGATAATTCAACGGAGGATGGTCGAAGTGCCAATAGACGCGTTAATATAATTATTGTGAAGGATAAAAGTGTATCGCGAATGTTTAATCCGCAAGTGGATCAACTGCAGAGTTAGCTAGGTCCGGGGATCTGGAACAAAATTCAGGAAAAATAAGAGCTATTCCCGGTTTGTTAGTTCATTCACCTTACTCTCAGAATGGCTTATCCACAAGTCCATAGGCCAGGAGAG
>NZ_RZGQ01000118.1 GCF_003989735.1 Legionella sp. km772
AAACTCATTTAAATCACTTTGCTATTAAGTACAAATTGATTCTTAGAGCGAACCAGATTGCTTGGCAGGAGCTTAAAAATATGGCAGCTTAAAATTGACCGTGCGTAACATGAGTAATGAATAAGGTTTCAATTTTTTTATTAATTCTATCGATGGTCTGAATAAGCTCTTTGGTGGTTTTATCATGGTAAGGAAGATCAAATTTCTTTGCCAAACCTTGAATCGTCTCAAGACCAATAGGAGCATGGGAAAATAAAGTAAGCTCGCCTTCAGGTGACACGGTATAGCTAAGCGCTTTAGCTTTGGGAATATAACAATCTCGAACAATGCTTCTTACTTCCTCTTCTTTAACTAATCCTTTGCCAATTAAAAATTGCATGCGAGCTAAAGATTGCCCCTGTCCAATGCTAAGATTATAAAACCCGGTAAACTGAACATTCGCATAATCCCTAATAAATTCAGCACTGTGATTAGAGAGTATAATATCTAAATTAAGTTTAGATTCATGTAATTTCTTTAAAACTAATAAGGTAAAATAATCATTATTACCGCGGTCCGCTAATTCGTCACCAATAAGCGTTACGGCTTTATCTAAATTAACATCGGCTGCCGCAATAATAGTTTGGAAACTACTTAATTGCTCGGCAGTGAGATCGTTGACATTGGTGTTATAAATATCACGCAAGCTGTTGTATGCTGCTTCATTAAGTTGTAAAACCCCTTCTTCAACTAAGATATAAATGAGTTTTAAGGCATTGCCATGAAGATCACCTAAGCTGATATGCTTAGAATCTTGTTTTTTGACTTGCGGAAACTTATCAAGATCAGCATCTCTATAGACTAAACCCAAAATACTTCTCCTTAAAGAGGTTTATAAAGTATAGTTAAAATTGCACTATTTTTACTGCTCCCATCGGTTCATCTTAACTTAAAGACTGTTTATTGCTCGGGCTAATACTGCTTGACTCATCTAAGCCAACCTCCTTTTCTTTACTAGGTGGGTTCTTAGCTTGCAAAAATAGTTGCCAATCCTCTACTAATTCCTTATGAACCTTATTGTCCAAAACATGTTCACTTTTACTAAAAGGCAAATAAGAAACGGTCTCAGATTTGGGATCAAAAACACAAACTTCTAAATAACGAGGAATTTCTTTTGCAAGATAGATTTTCTTCATAAAAGGATCAACGACCATCGCTGATGAATCTAAAAAGCGAGGATCTTCGGGGTTTGTGGTGTCGCTATGGAGCTTAGCTACTAAAAAAACATGACTATCATCTGTGCCTGGCTTTTTGACCCGAAACACCTGGGTATTAATTCCTGCTTTATCTAAAAGAGATTGGGTGTAAAAGGCAAACTCATAGCAATTTCCCGCATGTTGAGCCCCTATGGCACTATTAAGTAATTTTAATAAGAAACGCTCATTTATTTGGGACATAAGACTTATGTTTTGCCGAATAAAATCATTGACCAACTCTCGGGAGCGCATTACCTCTGCAGCATTTTTTTCCAAACCTGGAAGTGACGAGCAAAGAGTAATTATCTCATGAGTTTGGGTAATACAAAATTCCAGCTGTTTTAAAGAAATGGGATCCAAAATTTCTTTAATGCCCTCACTGACGCTTAAACTCCTGGCCATTCGCTTTTGGGCAGCTAATACGGTAAGTATTTGTACGGTGGACTTCATAACAACAACCATTAAATATGCACCTATGATAATTATAGAACAAAGGAAAATTTAATGGCTTATAAAGCGTCCATCTAGAATAAAAGCCTAACAGAAACAGTATTTTTCTAACATAAAGGAAATGCAGCAAGCTATTTTTTAATTTTATTACACCTGCGACTTGCAGCTTTTCCCTACTCAGTGCTATGTTGAATAGAAGGGATTGAGAAGTCGGAGTTAAAATGGAATCAATGATTGATTTAATTGGCTATGTTGCTTCTTGTTTGGTTTTTGCTACTTTTTATGTTAAAAAAATTATTACCTTACGTCTTATTGCCTTATGCAGTAATATTGCCTTTATCCTGTATGCTTTAGGTTGCGGATTACAACCAATATTTATTCTCCACTCGCTTTTATTACCATTAAATCTTTATCGTATTTTTGAAATTAAGCGCAATGAAAATTCTTACCTGGCAAAAAATGCGAAATTAGAAACCTAAATTAGTTAAGGCTTGACAAAATAATTGGGATTTTACCTAAGTCTTGCTAGTATTGCGCTTTATTATTTATCAATAAGGCCCTTAAATGACGTCTAATAAGTTAGACCACTGCTTGTCCCTTCTTCAACAAAATGAGGGAGATTTAAAACTATTACTTGAAATAAGCCAACTCTATTCCGAACTTGAGGATTTAGAACAAGCGCAAGCTTATTTAAATAAAGCCAAACGAATTGACCGTCAGTCCTGTTTAAGCATTCAAGGTATATTAAATCTAAAACAGGGTGATACACAAAAAGCAAAAGAGCATTTTCTAGAGGCTTTAGAACAAGAAAAATCTGCCGAGCTTAAGTATAATTTAGCGTTTACTTATTATATTGATAATAGTTATGAACAAGCATGGAGCACTTTATCTGACATAAGAGAAAGCGAGGGGTTCTCAGATATCCCTTTATTAAAGGCTCGAATTCTTCAACAACAAAATAAATCAGAGCAAGCAATTGAGCTTTTAGCAGCCCAAATAAAACTAAATCCTGATGATGCTGAAGCACTAAGCTTTTTATCACTTTTGTATTTTGATAACAACGATGAAGCATCTGCAGCAGAATTTTGTCAACGCGCTCTTGCGTTAAATTCAGAACTCTATGACGCACGTTTAGTCGATATTATGTTGCGCCTGCTCAATCAAGAAACTCAGATAGATGAGATTGAACGCTTAATAAAAATTAATCCTGAAGACAGTAGGTTGTGGTTTGCTTTAGGCAGCACCTACATGGGACAAGGTGACTTCTTGTTGGCCGAGCCACATTTAGCACGAACTCTAGAAATACATCCAGAATTTTATGACTGCCATATTGCCTTAGCGTGGTGCCAATTATTAAATAATAATATTCAAGAAGCACATAAGACCTATCAAAATGCGATATCAATAGTGGATAATCTAGCCGATGGATGGGGCGGTCTTGCCATTATTTATGCTTTAAATGCCGATCTAGAGCAAGCTGCGCAATTAATCAATAAAGCAAACTCATTAAATACAGATTGTTTTTTAACAGAGATTGCACAAATTATCTATTTAACTTTTAAGAATCCTCAGGAATCAGAACCATCAGTTTTGAATACATTGATGAATCCAGAGTTGGCTGCTAGCGAAAAATTAGCATTTATTATGAGTGAACTCTGCTAGTGCATCAAAAAGGATGCCTAGGTCTTTATAAGTGAAGCAATCCATCATTTCTCATTTCCGCACCATAGCTTCAAAACTCGCCAAGACTCGTAAAGACAAGCCTTGGCACCTCTTTATGGATGGGGTAAAACCACAACTCACAAAGAAAAAGACTGCTCTAAGTTTTGGTTTAACTCTTCATGCGCTTTTCTTAATTGGCTTGCTGAATGAGTCTCAGTAAAAAAACCTACCACTCCTGACTGTTTATAATGCTGATAATGAACGTAACCAAAGCTTAGTGCTGCCACAAAATTCACTACCGCAGCTAATAAATAACGAATGGCCATAGAAAGATTACTTCTATCTTTTCCTAAAACAGATTTGTTATACCCCTCTTTAGCATCAGCTAAGGCTCCAACAAGCAATTCTTTATTTTGATAATTTCTTTCCAAAAAATCATTAAGAGCAACTAAGCATTCTTTAATATAATGAGCAGAGTAATTTTTTGCTGCCTCATATTTTTTATTTGCTTGGGAAACTTCTAAATAAGTCAAAATTGTACTATTAGTATCCATAATCTTCATTATGGCTTTTAGCAATTTGGGATTATTTAACATAGGGAAATAAGTTTGGGCCTCGTCTCCAAGTATGGCTTGGAGTTTTAATCCTACCGTGCGCCTAATCAAGGCTTGGGCATAATTTGAAATAATGATTTTTTGTTGTTCCACAGGAAAACGTCTTATATTGGTATGCGGCTCTACTACTTCTGCCTCACATAAAACGGGCCCTTTCTCGCCATTGAAGAAATCAAGACGTGCTCGGGTTAAACCATAAGGATGCAGGTTGGCATAAAAATTGATTATTTTTTGGGCAAAATCGAGCATTCCTGCAGGGATAGCATGTTCAGAAATTGGAGTTCTAGAAGCAGAAACATTATTTCTAAAGCCCTTGGGCTTAACTGTTGCATGACTGAATTGATTCTCGAAAAAAACCAATTGATATTCACCACTGGTTTCTACAGCTTTAATGAAAGGCTGAATGATAATGCCCTTACTTCTTTTTTTTTCTAATAAGCTTTGTACTATAGCCTCTGCATCACTAAAAGACCGGTACTCATCACCCCTTCTTTTAAGCAATTCTGGCTTATCCGTAATTAAATAGGTATCACGTCCATCTGCAGAAACAATAGGCTTAATAACGAGGTCACCTTGCCAGATTTGTTTTTTTTTGAGCTCATCCCAAATTTGATGGAATGATTGGATATCATCTGTAGGTTTGATAAATTCGGCAGGAATTATAGAACCTTCTAAGGAGGGCTCATTGCCGAACTCGTTTTTTAATAAACTAAGGTATTCGTTTTTATGTACGCCTAAAAATAAAAAATCACTATCATTAATCAGCTTTTTTCCTTTTACTTCACACTGCTTAAGCCAAGCAATAAACTCTTCGTAATAAACCGCTGCATTCCAAGTTGAACTCACATAAATGGAATCATATTGATTTAGATCAATACGCGCATCACGCCAATCAATGATATCAACACTAATGCCTTGTTTTTCTAGCTCCAGTTTTACTAACCAATCATCCGAAGAAAGATTAGGCTGCACCAAATTATGTTGCGCTGCGATAGCTATTTTCATAAAAAAACCTTTATTTATTAAGCTCTTTAAAAATAGGGCAAACTATAACCTATTTGTGTGCGTAATGTAAGCAAGCTCATGAAATTATCGCCAGCCAAATTTTATTGTAGTATAATCGGCTCGGACTAAAAATTGATCAAAACAGTATCACTTTGTTTATTTTGCACTTTCCAACTAATTTATAAAGAAGAATAATATGGACGTTTTTTTGAATAATAATGCTGTTCTACGGCTAATTGCCCAGATAAAATCGTACTCTGATCAAATTGTACTCCCTCCTCCCCCTCCCTCTGTTTCGCCTCCCTTATCGAAGGAACAAGCCAAACATATTATTCAACAGGCATGGCAAGGAAAAAAGATTAAAAATGCGATGATAAAGTCCCCCTTTCATTCGTATCTATCCATGGTTGATGTCAATGAAAGACAACGTCAATTATCAGCCCTTATGCTTGGCCATCATGTAGCCGAACAACATCATGTAGCCAAGGAGCAGATCCCGAATCCTTTCGTAAGTCCAGTAGAATACTATCACCGCTCCACCCCATTGGATAATCCTGTCCTTGATGCGTTGTATAAAGAATTTGAAATCCACCATTTAGACAAAGAGAATTATCACTACATCCCTATTTCCTTGCTCGAGAATAATCCAATTGAAGATGTTTTAGATCTTTTTAGTGAGATCAACCAACTGCAACTCATTAAAAAAGCACCCCATACCATTGCTGTTTTGATTATTCCTAAATCTAATGAACTACTTGTTACAAAATTAAAAGATAAAATAAGGAACATGGGGCTGGTTGCCTCATCATGGGAAATTGCAGAAAACATTCGCTCTACTGTTTTGGATATTCCATCCGCACCTCATAATAAAATTGAATTAGATCCTAATTTACCCAAAACTAAAGAAGGGCTTCTAGCTAGTGAGTTGATGGTTAAACTAAAGGCAATTAGCAAGCGAGGAAAACACTATCCCACTACGCATTTAGCTCAATGTTTGAGAAAATTAATATCCGATCTACCTCCTAATATTAGTTCTGCAGCCATACAACGTATTGCCACTATGATAGACTTTACCAATACTTTTTATCTTTACCATTATCCTCGTTATGCACTTTGTATTTATTATGTCCTCCATGAAATTAGCCTGGCACTCGTAGAAAATACAAGCCCAATAGTGATGGAGTTAGAGTACGAGCGATATGTAGCTGAATCATTATCAACCCTAGAAAAAACCTTATCGGTCAATAGCTCTAATCTTAATAACTCACGCTTTTTAACCACCGCAAGCACCTCTGGCGCCAGTGCTTGTGCGATTGCCATGCGTATTGCTAGTACTATGACTACACCCCATGACACCAGACCCAAAGTTAAAATATTTAAACCTTGCTATTATGAGCTGCCCAATACGTTTAATCTTGATAGCACTAATGACCCCAATGAAGCGGACGTATTAATGATTTCCGCAGGTCCTATTGTGAATCCAGAGGGCTTAACCCCAGGTATAGACATTAATCTCTTCTTAAAACACCATGTTATTGATACCAAGCGTTCAAAACCACTCACTTTAATTGTCGATGCCACAACCGCTTTATATAAAAATCTTCGCCTAAATGATGAAGTGCAGCAATTAATAGCTAAAGGACAACTCTCTATAATAGTGCATGAAAGTCATCAAAAATTTGGATTAATTCACAGTGATCAAGCCCAATATGGCCGTGTTTTTGGCTGGTGCTCGAATAAACATTTTAGTCAACAAACACTTGATCAAGTCGAGATGAATACAAAAGCTGATTTTTTCAAGCACGTTGATATGCGGATCGGCGCTTTTATAAATACACGCTGCGGCGAGACTCTTGAACAAATTAAAATACAACATTTTTCTAACGGAGCTTTATTAAGAAACCTCCTTCTGGGGACATCTATTATTTCTGAGCATATTGAAGAGCATGAAGACATGCAAGAAAACTTAGATGAACTCTATTTTTTAACCAATCAAGAAACTCAACCCGGCTCTTTTGTAAGTAAGATGGAATATGCAGCTTTTGGTGCCGTAGAGTATAGAAACAGCTTCGGCCATTTTGCACTTACTACAACTATAGCTGTCGGATTAATGCGTCAAAGCCCAGATGCATCCGATGCTATTGATAATTTAGCCTTAGCTAGCCATATGCGTCTTGCCCACTTATACCAGTACACCGCAAGCAAAATGGTAGAAGCATTAATAAGCGGTAAAAAAGTTCAAAAACCATTGACCATAGAAGAACAGATTGTGCTCATCGGAATGACACATAGCATCGCTTCATTTTTTCCTATCTTACCTACAGATTTTAATCAAATAGAGTCAGTTAACCGCTTCTTTAATGAAGAAGATAAGGGAAAAATTATACATTCAAATACAAAACCTAAAAACATCATTATTTCACAAGATAAAACTAAAAATGTAACCTATTTAGGTTTCCACTCGCATGGAAAAGTATTCAGACAAATACCAATTAAAGATCCTTTATTACTTAAAATGATCGAAGCTGGAACTATTAATAGTGCAGAGGGACATAGTTTAGTTAAAAATCGTCTAAAAATGCTCCAGAAAAACTATTTGCCAATAAATGCTAGTATTCCTCTGTTATATTCCATCATAAGCCAGAACCTCAATTATTGTCCCTTATTGAAGAAACGACCCTTTATTATGGATATAAAACGGTGGTTAGATGCCCTAGAAGACAAACTTATTCAAGAATATAAACCGCAAAATTCGCGAAGTTTTTTAAACGGTATAAAAGAATTTTATCCTAATACAGCTGATGAGGAAGCTAATAAATACAGCCTAATCTTTTTAAGTACTATCAAAGGCTCTTTAACGCCCCCCTCTTTAGCACTTCATAAAAAGGATTTTATTAAAGCGATTAAAAAAGTCTATGAAGGTAATCAGCAAATTTTAGATAATTTGAAAGATGCGCCGCAAAAATACAAGCTGGCGCAGCAAAGCGGCGAAATTTATTTAAACACCTGTTTCGAAGCCTTATATCATTTTTATAATAATAAAGAGCCTAATTACTTAGATCAACTCAGCTTAATCAAGTCAATTAATAAGGCTGAGGCTACTTATTTACAAGTACTTTCACACGACAGAACTAAGCTTAGCCAAATTGCACGTTATATTCTTAAGGCAATCACGAATTTCATTGCGGCACTTAGCTTCGGTGCAGCTCATTACATTAATTACAAAGCCAAAGGGGAGCTATTGTTTTTTTCCGGTACTCGCTCTGAAAATAAATTGAAGAGTTTAGACAGAGAGTTAATCGAAGATATCGAGATTATATCTCCAGTAGCTTACTAGCTCTAGCTTAGCCATTGCAGCTTGTTGTCTGTGAACTCAAAGCATTCAACAACGCTGCCGTATATGAGGGCTCAGAGCATAGATATCCCTATCAAAGCTCAGCTTTATTTACTTAAAGTCTTATTAATTTCAACTGACATCTCATCCGCAACTTTCTCTGAGGCTGTTTTCGAAAGGACTGACTTGAACCAGTCTATGATTTTATCGAGTACTTTCCAGCCCGAATCAGTCGCTTTATGTTTTTGGAGATGAGGCTTAGCCTCTGCTATTGCTGCCTCGCTCTTGTTACAAAATTTTTCCATATTTTGACTATCAGGATGCATAGGGTTCAAGAACTCTTTTTTTGCTTTTATTAACTCATGTTACGCACATAAACTTGTAGTTTGACTAAAAAGCATTAGAATTCCGCCCTTAATTTTAGGGAGGGAATTAAATGGATATGCTTGATCTTTATAGTGATTATTTGATTT
>NZ_RZGQ01000119.1 GCF_003989735.1 Legionella sp. km772
GAAAATCAAATAATCACTATAAAGATCAAGCATATCCATTTAATTCCCTCCCTAAAATTAAGGGCGGAATTCTAATGCTTTTTAGTCAAACTACAAGTTTATGTGCGTAACATGAGTCAATCAGGGGTACACACGAACGGCGATTGCTAAAAAACTAAACATGGGGATTGCCTCTGTTTATCGTATTCTTAAAACCCAACGCCAGGTTAATCCTGACAAAACCATTCCAGGAAGCCAGGGAACTCAAAAAATTGCGGTCGTTGAAGTCTGGTTGCGAGTAGAAAATAACAATAAGTTTGTGCGTGGAAAAAATGAATCCAGACGGCAAATCGAGCAATACTGCTTTTCAGTCTTTGATATGGTTAAAAAAGATAAAGATAGCTGGGAATACATTTTGAAAGTTCCTTATGCCAGTGATAAAGACCTGGATGAAGCTATCTATGACTTAATGCATGAGGCTGAATCGATTGCCGATTGTCGCAATGGATTTACTGAAATGAGTATCATAGAACCTGCAACCGGTAAATCCTGGTGATGAACACATTAATTCATACTATGCGCTGTAGCCTTCTTTCTTCTTTGCCTTAAAAATTTTGAAATAATTTTCATGAAAAAGAGGTTAACAAGCTAACTTTTTAATAACAACACTGTTGACAACAAGCAATCATAACTTATAAACAGGCTTACAAATCAACAAAATGCAAAAAAAAAATCATTTATTATGTGATATGTGATATAATTTTGCCATTTTATGTTAAGTGGCATCTCATTATGAAAGAAAGATTCAATTTATTTTCTCACCAATCAAAATTAAACACATCCTTGGAAACAAAAAAAGTTCACCCAGCAATCGAATACTTCCGTCAGTTACAAACAGCACGACCTTCAACTCAACTGGAAGAGTTTTTATCAAATTTTGCTAAGCCAAAATCAATTGATTCTGAAACTTTTGCAGAAGGAGTGAAAAGGTTTATTCAGTTGGCTAATAGTAATCCGCTTGATAAAAAATCAAGTCCGGGTAGAAAAGCATTATACGGAACTATTTATTCAGGTCTCCATTACAATAATGATTTAGTCAAGTTGTGGAATGCGGAGCATAGTGACTATGATGATCCACTTAAGGGCTCACAGGTAACCACACTTGTTCCATCAGGATGGGATTCTACGTTGCAGGATGGATTTATCACTCTAATTTATAAGGGACAGCAACCAGCTCAAGCATTAGATGAATTAGTCAAAGGACCAACAGTCATTGATTGTGGTATGTTCACTCAATTAAGTTTATGGTTTGGCCTTCGGTACATGCTGGGTAATGAACGATTCAATCAATGTTTTGGGCGTGCCCCATTTTTTATAACCCAGGCTGTCTACAATGGTATTGAAGACAGCAATAAGCCCTATTCTGGAAACCCGCTCTATTCATTTCTATCAAAAGAAGAAGCTAAGACTTCCTCTGTGACTGTTAAACACCTAACTAATTCCCCTTTATATCCTTTAAAACATCCTGGAGGAAATTATGGCGGTGAAAATTGCATCGTAATTGGCAAACAATATTATATTTTTGACCCTCATTTAGAGAGTACTCAAGGAATTACAGAAGATGCCGTATTGAACTTACTACGCCAAGCATTTAATGAAGGAAGAGCACAATACGATACCGATCGCTTATCATTGTATGCTGCAACTCCAGAAGAATTTCATCCTAAATTCTTTCAAACGTATGGCCAATTAATTGAAGCAGCTGAACAATTACGCGATAAAACAATTACAGACGAAGAGTTTCTTCATGTAAAACAAGACACAGCACTTGAATTAACCTTTGATTTGCATAAATTTTCAACGTGGTTGCACCAATTTGAAAACAACATGCAAGTTGACTCCGTGGGGTATTCCCCTCAACCGATTGACTCCTCTCTTCTTCCTATTGAATTACTCAATGTAATTCCATTTGAAAATAAAACATCCATGGACTTTTCTAGATTCAAACAGGAGACACCACAGCAGAAAGAGTTAATGATAATGAGCAAGGAATTTTGTCAAAGCATCATGACTGGCCAATCTAAACTGGTTATATTAACTGGAAAAGCCGGTGTTGGTAAAACAGCATCAGCTGTGTGTGCTGCGAAAGAATTAGCAACACGCGGAAAAAAAGTGCTCTGGATTTCAGAAGTAATGGTCAATGGATGGGCAGACCAAGCTAAAAGTATCTCTGATCTTGATAATTGCGGTCTGGAAATAGATAACTTATTAGCCACAGACCCTGATGTTGTATTTCTAGATGATGATAATTTGGCCGGTTTCAGCGGTAATCTATTGCTTGAAAAAATATATTCTTGGTATGTGAATAATCCGGGAAAAGGATTATTTATTACTTCCAATGAACCCATTCGATTTAATCATTGTTATGGTCACAAATTGGATGGAAAATATTATTATCCCCCATTTAATGATTACTACTCTTCTCAATACCTAAATTGGCAACATAAAGCGGATTTAGCAGGTGAAAGTCTACGTTCCAAACGCGATGGCCAATCGATTGGTGCTATAGTGAGTGACTCCGTCTGGAAAACCCAAGAAGCTAATCTAGGACAGATTGAGCTAATTCCAGCTTTTGACGAAAGCGAGGAATTAGCTCCCATTCGTCAATCATTGAGGAAAACAGGCTCAATAAATTGCAGTGCTTACGATAAATTACGTCCTATACAACAGCGATGGATTCATGTTCATCAGGCAGGTGGGATGTATACATTTTCTGGCATGGGGCGCTCTCATTATGTAGAACCTTTCCTCACGGCAAATCCATCGAAATTTGAAAAAAGCACTTGTAAAACCATTGCACTTGAAATGAGAGAATATAACTCTTCTTATTTAGGAAAAGAAATTGATTCAACTTCTATGGATCAATTAATTCGTGTGCTCAATTATGCTCACGATCAAGGTGGAAGACGAATTATTTTAATCAATCAGACTAGTTACAGCACGGAGCAATTACTAACTCAAATTAAAGCCCAACTTCCAAAGTCTGAGCGTGAAAGAACCTGGTCTCGTTTAATGCTATTACTTTGTGAAACCGAAGACTCTATTTTTAATTATGAGCAATTTAATGGCCATATTGAACATATTGTTCCAGGAAAACATTTTATTGATAAGGGCCGCAAAAGTTTAGAGCGTCCATCTGTACTTGGAAAGAGGACTAATCGTTTCTCTACCAAGTTAATGGATAGTGAATCATTTCTTGATTCATTCTTACCTATCGAATACGACGCTCACGAAAATGATTCTACTTTTGGACTTGCTCCAAAGGATTTTGACCTACAATCTATTCTTTCCAAAATACAATTAAGCTTTTTCAAGGATACAAAAAAGTCATCTATAAAGCCAAATGAGATTAATCCACCAAAATCTGAAACAAAAGTGAAAGAATATAGTGGCATTCCAAAAGGGATTTTTACAGAACAACTTCGCAAACAAGAGGAAGAGTTTTTAACTAAACATCGCCATGATAGTCCAGAATTACAACATGAGTATGATAAAAAGTTTGGAATGATTTTGAAGCAATAGAGAATCAAGGGATCTGATAAAAGTTCGGATGATGATGGCAGCTGTCCCTTATCACACCGACGCTCTATTACATGTAACTCAAGCACACAGGTTTAAGTTATCCCCAGAAAATGTGGATAACTCAATCCTTAAAACGGTGTATGCGTATTTATGCGCAGCGCTTTATAAGGTTCAGCATTTGCGATTCAATTTCTTGTTCAATAAGAAACTGCTGATGCCATAGGTGCTCTAGTTCTCGTCTTACCTCTTGAATGCGTTCTCGAATCGTAACAATAACTTCTTCACTTGATTGTTGATAGATGCTTTGAGTGAGCGTATCCAGTAATGTGCTTTTTTCAAGCATTTGAGCTTCTAGTACAATGAGTCGTTCGTCTTTTTGCTCTTCAATCATCTTATAGTTAGGATTCATTTCGTTATTTTTTTGTTTTTGCCATCGTTCTTCACGCAATTCCTGTTGGTCTTTAAAATCTTGTCCAAAATAGAAGTGTTTATAAAATCCTTTAGGGGTACGCCAACGATTTTCCCGAATCATTTTTGAAAGGATGTTATTCCGGTGTTTAAAACACGTCACATCCGGCAAATAAAACTCAATGTTCAACAGCGCAAACAAATATTCGGCTGCCAGTTGTTTTGGAGATGAAAGTTGCTTTTTGTGTTCAAAAGTTAGATTGAAGAAAGTGCCTAATACCAGTTTTTTGACTTCATCAGGGATTTCTTCCTTGATTTCTGAATAGAGTAAATTCTGAATGGATTCGAATTGCTTGCTTAATCGTTGGAGTATTGTTTTATCCACAGAACGGGTTAATTTTTTAAAGATAATATTATTAATAAAAAAAGAAGGATAAAGATCACTTATATATAATCCCCTCATTTTGAGGGGATCGATCCCCTCATTTATATCAACTTCTTTGCATTGTGGTTTGATATTATCCTGATCCTGATTGTCCTCCTGGTAAGAATCGCTTTGGTCGTTGTGGATATTTGTTGTGTCTTCTGGAGGCGTCTCTGAAACAGGTTTGGATTGCTTAATCAGTGTGAGCAGTTTATCGGTAATATAAATGTAGGTGCCCTTTTTAACTTCAAAGCCACCTTGTTCTTTTGTTCTGCTATAGAGCGCTTGGCGTCGTTCAATAAAACCTTCATCGTGTAATTCTTTGATGTATCGCTCTAAGGTGCTTTGGGGAATGCCTGTGTCTTCAACGATTTGCGCATAGGGTTTCATGAACCATTTACGGTCAGAGTTTTTTAATGTGTAGGTGCTGGTTTGCCAACCAAGCAGTATATAATCCACAAGTTGCGCTTTTCGAGCAGATGGAATCACTTTCATGAGATGTTTAAATCTCAAGTGAAAAATTGAACAAAGGTTCCCCATAGATAATATCCTTATCTTTATTGTTTTTTTGGGGGAACAAAGTTAAACTAATCAGTGGATGGATCCAAAAAATTCGATGGAACTTCTAATTTCCTTGAGTATTTTTGGTGTTTAGCTTTGTTCCAAGCTAATTGAGCTAAGGTTATGAAGAGTTGGCGCTCTTCATAACTGATGTACTCTTTAGTATTTTTTAGTAAATTCTCTTCATTTGATATTCCTCTTTTATTTAAATAAGTAGCTTTTGCATAAATAAAATTTGAAGTTATCCTTTCTTATTAATTGCGTCAATACCCGCTGATATGCATAACTATCTGAAATTAGAGGTTTTTTGTGTTTTATTGGTTCACAAATGGTTCACGTTAATTGTATTAAAAAGGTTTACAAACGGTTCACAAGCTTGCCATTTTTATAGTTTATTTATTTCTTAATTTAATCAATTGAATTTGTGGAAATGTGTTACAAACGGTTCACGTATTTGTTTCTTTATATTATTAAAACGGTTTATTAGTGGCTGGTAAAATACTATCGAATGGTTCACAAACGGTTCACGAGATTGTTTTGTGATTCATATAAATCAAAGGATAATGGTTCACAATTGGTACACATTATATAGGGATATGTTGTTTGATGGTTCACAAGAGGTTTTTTAGTTGTGGTGATTAACGGTTCACAAATGGTTCACATCGATAAATGGTTTGTTTGGAGTTAAAAGGTTCCTATCTAATGCAGAAAAGGTTCACAAATGGTTCACATGGTTACTAGATGAATGGTTCACAAATAGTCCACAGCAAATATGTTGCATAGATACAAAAAATATTTTTATTTTTTTTTGTTATCATTTGTTGACTTGAACGATATGTCATGTAATTGTATGTTTATTGTCTTCTTAATAATAAAAAACATACAAGGTATAAAGAATGGAACAAATAAGCTGGACTAATTCAGATATTCGTAAACTATTCAAAATGGATAATAGATTTAAATCTATTCAAACACTATATAATGCGGAAGATCGAGGAGAAATACCAGTTGCCGGAAGAGAACCTAGAGGGAAAGTTTCAACTAGAATATGGAAACTTGAACAGCTTCCAGAAATAGGGAGACGCTTTGGTTTTTTAAAACCGCCAATCCAACAAAAAGTTTTGTGCACTTATATGCAGAAAGGTGGTGTTTATAAGACAACAACCAGCTACAACCGTGCACGAACTTTAGCGCTGAATGGAATGAAAGTATTGCTAATAGGATTAGACCCAGAGTGTTCTGTTACAGACATTATAATACCTCAACAAGAACTGAATAGACTGGATGATTTTGAACAAGGAATAGGATTGTTTCATTACTTTGTTGAGAATGCTCAGTTAAAAGATATTATTCGTCCAACCTCTCTTCCAACATTGGATTTTATTCCGGAAACCCATGATTTGGTAAAATTAAACAAGTGGATGACGCATGAAAAACGTCGTGAGTATATTTTTCAAGATAAGTTAATCCCACACTTATCAAACTATAATGTGATAATTTTCGATAATAGTCCTACTTGGAACCATTTAGTAGAAAACTCAATTTTAGTTTCATCTGCTGTGATAATGCCTTTAGGTTGTACCTTGCTTGCCTATAATGCCTCTGCTACTAATATGCAAAATATTTGGGACTTCCAAGAAGTAATGAAGTTAACAGATCAGAAGTTGGTAATGTTTAGTACTGCGTTAGAGAGAAGTTCTTTAAGCCAACAAATTAATGCAACATACTTGACGCGATATGTTGATTACATGATAACAACTCCTATACGTAAATCTGTAAAATGGGAGGAAGCATTAATGTCACAGCAAACAATATTAGAGTATGCTTTGGGCTCGCCCCAAGCCGAAGAATATTACCACCTAATATCCGAAGAATGGGCACGAATAAATGGAGGTAGAGATAAATTCGTAGAATTAAACTTAACTAATGAGCTTGAGGTTGTCTAATGGCAATCAAAAAGGGAGCTTTTGAATTATATACTCAAGAAAGGAAATTACCGGATAAAAGAACAAGTAGCTCTGGTAAAAAAAATCACTTTTTTGATGATATTGATAAGGAAAATAACGGTACACAAACGGTCCACAATCAGTTCACAAATGGTTCAAGCCAAGTTATTGTTGACGACTTTGATCCTTTGCGGACTCACAGCGAACAATTTGAAACTAATCCAAGTTTAGATGGTGAAAGCAATACTGCTGATCCGTTGAATAAACCTACGAAATTAAATTTAAGCAGCCTCGATAATAGTTCACAAACGGTTCACAAACGGTTCACAAACGATCGTGGTGAAGTTGAAATAACTACAGACAAGCTATTAAGCTTAAAATCCAACGTTAAGCAGCACAATCATGAAAAAAAATTATTAACGAGCTTTTCAAAAATCATAGGTAATCAGCGCGAAATTGTTATAGCCTTATACAAAAATATACGGATTAATAAATCAGACATGACGGAGGAATTGACATTAGAAACAATAGCAACTTTAACGGGAATAAACCCTAAGTCGTTAAAAAACACGTTATTTAGATTAACTAGTGCGGGTGTAATAAGTCGAGCTGATCAAAAAGTTGGTCGAGGCGGATGGGTCAAATATCAAATAAACTCAGAAATTATTGAGCAAATACAACAAACAGACTTTTTAACATTTACAAAAATAAAAAGGTGAAAAATCTGCTCATTGAATAGCTTGATAGATTTTTTAAGTTACAATTTTGAAAATAGTGTTGATCGATTATCTAATTCAGAAGTTTTCATTAGTTTTGGTTTTGGTTTTGTTGCTATAACTTGTAAACACCAAAAACTAACAGGTATTAAGGTTTCTTCGGAGAAACTTGCTTCTTTTAGATACTCATCAACAAAATCATTTAAAAAATCTGATTTTTTAGCTTCAGGAATTTGTTTTATCTGAGATCCTGCGGCACTGAAGAAATCTTTCAGGTGTTCTTTTGATTTGAAAGAATAAGTCATTTCTTCTTCTGATATTTCAATCACTTCTAATCCTGATCTAATAACCATTTCTTTATAATCAAGTGAATCAAAAAATGAACGAGGGCTTATGAAATCAATAAAGTAATCTTTCCATTTACTACTAGAGCAAATTTTATCTAGAACCAGATGATATAATGATTTTTTATGTGATAAAAGAAGGGCTATTTGAGCACCATATACTGCGGATTTTGCTATTCCAAATAGCGCATTTTGCTGATCTTTAACCCAATGTAGGCAGTTAAAAGAGGTAATAATGTCAAATTGTTCTCTAAAAATATTTTTGCTGGCATCCATGGTTAAAAAACGCAAGTTATATTGATCTGCATATTTCTTCGAAGCAAACTCAATCATTTAGCTAGGTCCGGGGATCTGGAACAAAATTCAGGAAAAATAAGAGCTATTCCCGGTTTGTTAGTTCATTCACCTTACTCTCAGAATGGCTTATCCACAAGTCCATAGGCCAGGAGAGC
>NZ_RZGQ01000012.1 GCF_003989735.1 Legionella sp. km772
AAACTCATTTAAATCACTTTGCTATTAAGTACAAATTGATTCTTAGAGCGAACCAGATTGCTTGGCAGGAGCTTAAAAATATGGCAGCTTAAAATTGACCGTGCGTAACATGAGTTAATAATAAAATAGTCTATACTGCCTTGATCTTGAAAGGATAACAAGCCCATAAGTGTTCCATCATGAAGCTCAGCGAATCGAAACTACACTTTAATAAAAGCCCCCTCTTAGTTTTCTTTAGCTGTTTATGAGCAAACCAAAGTGCACAGCAAGACCCAATATTGTCAGTCTTGCGTGGCCGGATATTAATACATATCTTTATGGACGGGGAAATGCTGTAAATCAGCGGATTCAAATATTTTGCGTTTCTCCATAGTCCCCTGATTCAAAATTTGCACCGCGGCCAGCGCATCCTTCTGCCGAAGACTTGCTGCTTTATTTATCCAAAACCAAGCCTTTCTTCTATCCTCAATCACGCCTTGACCATAATAATACATGTAACCTATCGCATATTGCGCATCTGGTTGGCCTTTTTCTGCCTCTGGTTTCAAACGAATAAACGCACGTCGATAATCTTGAGCTCTAAAACTTTCAATCCCTTCCGTTAAATTTACATTTCGACATCCGCCTATTAACGCAGTGGCCATTAATAAGATTACAAGCTTATATTTATACTTCATATGAATCAGTCCTCATTCCTTAAAGGCTTGGCTATGGGTTCAAATATTAATTCTGTTTTTGGTAAGCTTACACTTTCTAAATTTCCATTATGTTCAACCAAAATACCACCTAGCATAATTTTTTTAATTAAGGCTCCTCCAGGAATTTTATCGTCTACTTTATAATTTTTTTCTTCGCCATTAGCTAAGCGAATTATCACTTGCGAATTTTCAGAAGTATTTCCTAAAAGGATTCCTACCAAAGTAATGTTAAGCATCGATTTTTTCACATTATTACTGTTTAGATCATTCGATACATAAACTCCAAATAAGGAAGAATGTAAAAGAGCATCTAAGGAGTTTTTAGGAGCTTGTCTAATAATTTGCTCATTGGTAGACGCAAGCCCTGGGGTCTCCGAAGTCCAAAATAATTTAGAAAACTCAGCCAGCGTTAATAGGGAAAATAGAGAAATTAAGCTGATTATTAACCATCTTGCATGTTTTGCAGATAAAAAATAAGCCAGATCTAATTTCATGCGTTAATTGTCCCTCAAAGTGATAAATTAGGAATAAACAATAGGTCTTCATCCTAGCATAAAATAACTAGCTTTCGAAACTTAAGAAAAAAGAACAACAAAATGGTATTTTCTTGCATCAATAAGCATCCCTCTCTAGAATATCATTTAATTTGAACGATGCTTATTGAATGGTTATTTCCTGAGAAGGCAAGACTTAAAAGGAAGCTTAAATGCTCAATAAACTTTCAATATATAACGGCAAGCCCAATTTAACTTAAAGCTACAAAGCCAGACTTAATAAGGATTTTAAAAATGAACAACCTTCACTTTGATACGCGCGCCATTCATGCAGGACAAGAGCCCTGCCCTCATACTGGTGCTGTAATGACGCCCATTTATGCCACATCTACCTACAAACAAATCGCACCTGGTCAACATTTAGGGTATGAATATTCACGCACCCATAATCCTACTCGTACAGCCTATGAAGCCTGTGTCGCCAGTCTTGAATCGGGAAAGCATGGTTTTGCCTTTGCCTCTGGAATGGCTGCCATAAATACGGTCATTGATTTATTAAATGCCGGTGATCATGTGATTGCTATGGATGACTTATATGGAGGTAGTTTCCGTTTATTTGATAAAGTTAAAACGCGAACTTCTAATCTCTCTTTCTCTTTTGTCGATATGTCGAAACCTGAACTTATTGAAGCAGCAATTACCCCTAAAACCCGCTTAATTTGGCTCGAAACCCCATCTAATCCCATGTTAAAACTTGCTGATTTACGCAAAATCGCAGAACTTGCTAAACGGCATAAATTAATTTCTGTCGCGGATAACACGTTTGCCACCCCATGGATTCAGCGCCCCATTGAATGTGGTTTTGATATCGTATTGCATTCTGCAACTAAATACTTAAATGGCCACTCTGATGTAATAAGTGGTGTAGTAGTCGTCGGTGATAACCAGGACTTAGCAAGCCAAATTGGTTATTTACAAAACTCCTGCGGTGGGGTAGCAGGACCCTTCGACAGCTTTTTAGTTTTAAGAAGTTTAAAGACCCTGTCTCTACGGATGGAGCGGCATTGTGAGAATGCAAATCATTTGGCGCATTGGTTAAGTAGGCAGCCGCAAGTCCAAAAGGTTATTTATCCAGGTCTTGCGAGTCACCCACAACACAGCCTTGCTAAAGAGCAAATGCATCGATTTGGCGGAATGATCTCAATGGTAATTGATGGTGGTATTGAAGGGGCAAAGCGCTTTTTATCACGTTGTGAATTATTTACTTTAGCAGAAAGTTTAGGTGGGGTTGAGAGTTTAATTGAACATCCTGCTATAATGACCCATGCGTCTATACCCCCGGAACAAAGAAAAGCACTGGGAATAGAAGATGGTTTTATCCGTCTTTCTGTAGGGATTGAGCATATAGATGATTTACAAGCAGATTTAAATCATGCTTTTGGTTAACGTAGTACCTTGGAGTTTTGTTAATGTCTTTATCAACTAAAATTGGAAGCCAGTTACATGCGGTACTGGCTGTATTTATTTTAATTATTACCACCACCTTATGCTTTATACCTATCTTATTTATAGGTCTTTGCAAACTTATTCCAATTAAAAAATGGCAAGACTTATGTACGCGGGCGGTAGATTACGTCTCTATTCTTTGGTGCGGGATTAATAATTTATATGTAGATAAGGTACAGAACTTAAAACTAGACATAACTGGGCTTGAAAATTTAGATCGAAAAAGCTGGTATCTGGTAGTTGCCAACCACCAAAGTTGGCTCGATATTGTGGTTTTACACCGCTTATTTAATCGAAAAATACCCGTGTTAAAATTTTTTATTAAAGATCAATTAAAATGGGTACCTTTATTAGGGTTTTCTTGGTGGGCAATGGGCTGTCCTTTTATGAAACGTTACAGCAAAGAATACCTTGCTCGCTACCCACATAAAAAGGGAAAAGATTTGGTCTCCACCTATAAAGCCATAGAGGCGTTTAAAAGAACTCCGGCCTCAGTAATGAATTTCATTGAAGGTACGCGTTTTACCCCAAAGAAAAAGCAACAACAACAATCGCCTTATAACCATTTACTAAAGCCCAAAGCTGGCGGCATCAGTTTTATTATTAGTTCAATGGGGCAACAAATTACGAGTTTATTGGATGTCACTATTGTTTACCCAGAAAAAAATCATTCACTCTGGGATTTTCTTTGCAAAAAAGTCCACTCTGCAAAAATTTCAATCAGGAAAATACCCATTCCCGCTCAATTTATGTCCAAACAATTATTAGAAAATTCAGAAATCCATAATGAATTTAAAGAATGGCTAAATGAACAATGGGCCGAGAAAGATAGACTTATTGCCTCTTTAAAATAATGCCACCGATAGGCCTTAACAAAAGGAAAACACTCATGAGCTCATTAGAAACTATAATTGAACAGGCGTTTGAAGACCGGCTTAATTTATCTCCTAGCAATGCTAAACCTGAACTACTGGCTGCCGTCAACGAAGTCTTATCTTGTTTAGATAGTGGCCAATTCCGTGTAGCTGAAAAAATTAATAATGAGTGGGTAGTTCATCAGTGGATTAAAAAAGCCGTCTTGCTTTCATTTAAATTATTTCCCAATGAAATAGTAGATAGTGGCTTTTGTCAATTCTACGACAAGGTAGCCCTCAAATACCAAAATTATAGCGAAGAACAATTCAAACAATCAGGAGTAAGGGTAGTTCCGCACGCGATAGTTCGTCGAGGCGCCTATATCGCTAAAAACACTATTCTTATGCCCTCTTATGTCAATATTGGTGCCTATGTTGATGAAGGTGTTATGGTGGATACTTGGGCTACGGTGGGCTCTTGTGCGCAGATAGGAAAAAATGTCCATCTATCCGGTGGAGTTGGAATCGGGGGTGTTTTAGAGCCACTCCAGGCAAGCCCGACCATTATTGAGGATAATTGTTTTATCGGAGCCCGTTCAGAAGTAGTTGAAGGCGTTATTGTTGAACGCAACTCCGTAATTTCAATGGGTGTTTATTTAGGCCAAAGTACTAAAATATATAATCGGCTAACTGGCACTATAAGCTATGGGCGGATTCCCGAAGGCTCGGTAGTCGTTTCAGGCACACTACCTAGTGAAGATAAAAGCCATAGTTTGTACTGCGCCGTTATTGTTAAGCAAGTGGATGAAAAAACCAGAGCCAAAGTCAGTATTAATGAATTACTAAGAGCAAATTAAATGAAGACTATCAAGGAAGTTCTTGCTCGATTAATTGCGTTTTCCTCAATTACTCCTGCTGATGAAGGCTGCCAGGAGTTTATGATGGACTATCTTAAACAATTAGGGTTTACCTGCCTTCCTTTAAATCAACCTCCTGTCTCCAATTTTTTTGCCTACTATGGTGAAAGCGGCCCTTTACTGGTATTTGCAGGACACACAGACGTTGTACCTATCGGTGAGGAGCACCAATGGCTGACTAATCCTTTCCAGCTGACAGAAAAAAACGGTATGTTATATGGCCGTGGTACCGCCGATATGAAGGGAAGTCTTGCTGCCATGTTGCTAATGGCAGAACGCTTTGTTAACAGCTTCCCTAATGCTTATGGACGATTAGGCTTTTTAATTACTAGCGGTGAAGAAGGTGATGAATTTCTCTTAGGTACCCCTTATGTAATGCAACAACTCGCAGAGCGAAATATTACTATTGATTATTGTATTGTTGGTGAGCCGTCAAGTACTGCCCGCGTAGGTGATGTTATTAAAATTGGCCGACGAGGTTCCTTAAGCGCTAAACTTCACTTACAAGGGATCCAAGGTCATGTGGCCTATCCCCATCTCGCAGAGAATCCTATCCATAAATTAAGTTCAGCCCTTGCCGAATTTAGCACTATTCAGTGGGATAAGGGAAATGCTCATTTCCCGCCAACGTCGATGCAAATTACCTACCTTAACTCTGGTGGCCATGCTAGTAATATTATTCCTGGTGAGCTGCAGATGCACTTCAATTTCCGTTATTCAACCGAACAAAGCGAACATGGTTTAAAAGAGCAAGTTGCCTCCTTATTTAGCCGTCATGGGCTACACCCCAAAATAGAATGGCGTTTAAGTGGCATCCCTTTTTTAACCAGTAAAGGTTTACTATTAAATGCTTGTCAACAAGCTATTCGCGAAGAAGCTGGAATTGAGACTGAATTATCAACCAGCGGTGGTACCTCGGATGGCCGTTTTATTGCTCCTTATGGGGTAGAAATTGTTGAATTAGGTCCGGTTAATGCGACTATTCATCAAGTGAATGAGTCTGTTTCTTTAGCTGATTTAGAACTGCTAGAAAAAATTTATTTCTCTATAAGTGAACGATTATTAAGTGGTCACTCAAGTTAAGGAATTTATATTATTCAATTACTCTGTAGCTGACAAAAAATCTGTCATGTACAGAGATTCAATTAACCAGGCCTTTTTTAATTTTCTAAGTTTATGATATGATCAATTTCATTTTAGGTTATAATTTTGATCGTTTTAGTTGAAGATAGCCCTTTAAATCAAATGCTTTTGAAACAGGCCTTAGCGAGAGTATTAAAAGGAAAACAAGCATTAACTTGTTTTGCAGAAGGTGAGGCAGCAATTTCTTTTATAAAAAAAAACCAAGAAATTATTAAGCTTGTTATTTTAGATGGAAATTTATCTCATAAATATTTAGCTAATAAAAAAATCGATGGACCAGATGTCGCGCTTCATATTCCCTTGCATATTCCGGTAGTTGTGTGGACCGATGATCCAAGTATGATTGATAGATTTAACAAGATATTCCAACATAAGAAATTTGCTTATAAAGCCTTTCTTGATAAACAAATAAGTATTGAGCAGCTTGCGGAAGTATTAAAACCCCTAAGCGGCACCCTGTCAGACAGTAAGCAATTATCACCCAATGAAGTTAGGGAAGCGTTAAGTCCGCGCCTTGCGCACCACTAAACCTATTAACTTTTAAAGATGATAACTATGAAGGTGGCTCTATGAATTATAGTTATAATAGAACATAAACAAACTGTAGATATAGCTATCCAATTTACCCCCCCCATTAATTAACTCTACTTAAGGAGCGTTCAATGAGTAAATTCTTTAATTGTACTAAGGGAATTTTACATAAAATTGAATCCTATGCAGGAGCCGTGAAATTTAACGGAGCAGGATGTGTCAAGGTAAAGGAACCACCTTCTGATGATTCTCTGGAATTGGAACCTGAAAAATTAAGACGGTGCAATGCCGGCCCCGGAACCTTATTCTTTTCAACAGATAATAGAAGGCTAATTGAGGGTAATTACTCACTCGACCATCCTACTAATGCTGATTTAATAGCAGTCCAAGAAACACGGATATATCGCTAGCTATTTTAGACCGGAGATAGTATTTTTATGCTATCTTCAATTTAATTTGCTTCAATTTAATTTGGGGTTGTTTGAGATTTAGCCTTTATCATCCTGACAAAGGCTTGTCCTCTTTTTATTAGTAAGCTAAGCTCAATCTAAAGTTAACCTAGCTCTGCTTCAATCACCGAATTTTTCTTCTTAAAAGGCACTATAGAACTATCCCCAAGCGCTGCTTTATCATTAACAATCTTAGTTACAGAAGCATCAGACCAAACATTCAATGCTGTTTCTAGCATATCAATTAAACCGTAGAAAGGTAAAATAACTCCCATTAAAGTGATAGGCACATTCATGCTTGACAGCAAACTAACACTTAAAAAGAAACATCCCATGGGAACGCCAGCATTTCCTATTGCAGCAATCGTTGCGATGAATACCCAAAGCCCCATTGTTCCTAAACTTACAGCCATACCATGACTTTGCATTAAATAAATGACGGTGGCGAAAATAAAGGCGGCACAACCATTCATGTTAATACTGGTGCATAAAGGTAAAACAAAGCGGCTGATTTCAGGTTTCACCTGCAAGTTTTTCTCAATGGTATTCATCGTTACCGGTAAAGTACCTACTGAAGATTTAGAAAAGAATGCGACCGATAAGGCTGGAATCATTGCTTTCATCGCAGCAAAAGGACGGACCCCATTCATTTTTAGCCACAAAGGTAAAACGACAAAACCTTGAATTAAATTAGCGAGAACAATAATTAATAAATACTCACCGATCCCTTTAATATCCATCCCGGAGCGTAATTGCACCACTGTTGAGGTGATAAAACCAAATAAACCAATAGGTATTATCGCAATAATCCAACGTGTCATTACGAGAAACATGCCATGTGCCCCTCGGAAAAACCGCACTAAGGTCTCACGCGACTCCTCTTCTGGGATCTGGCGTACAGCAAACCCAACAACAATACTTAATAACAAAACCCCCATTACTTGCTGCTCTAAAAAGGGAGACAACAAATTAGTTGGTATAAGATTCGCTAAATAACCTAAATAGCCCAAATTACTGCTCGAATCTTTAGCATGGGCAGCTAAATTCACTTGTACCGTACTGGGATTGATAATCAAATACAAAATACAGCTGATAGTTGCTGCCACAATAGTAGTCAAAAAAGTATACTTAATAGTCCTTTGCCAAACCGACTTCATGTAGCCGTCAGTTTTATAATTAGCTAAGGTCACAATGATGGATAAAGAAATAATAGGTAAGCTAATGCATTTAAATATTTTTATAAACAAGTCAGAAACTAATAAGCCCAAGTTTTTAAGCACAGCAAGGTCAGACATGCCGCTCGCAATGCCCAGAGCAATCATTAATGCATAAATTAAAGGGGTACTAAAAATTATTTTTTTCTTTGGTTCGTGTGCTGCACACATAATAAAATCCTTAAATAATGAAATTGGAAGGAAAAATTAACAACAGCAGCAACAACAACCGATTGATTGGAAGGAGGACAAAGAAGATAACTGGTGAAACGATAACAAGTTGGATAGCATGAAAAACACCATTATATGATTAAAAAATATACAACTCGAATATATTCTAACACAACTGAATATTTCGTCAAGACCCTAATTGCACTAAGAGTCTCTAAAGTCATTGGACCCACTAATTAGTTTAAAACTAACTCTGTATTAGCTATTTGTTGCTTTAAACGCCTTACACGGTGATAAGCCTCATCTATTCGTTCCATAGAAATCTGCTGGTTGTGCACTAATTGTTCGATACAATCAATTACTTCAGGTGCAGTAGTCGAGCCTAATTGGTTACCAAAAATAACCATGTCAGCTCCTGCATTAAAAGTCAACTGCAGCGCATCTTCCATTGAATAATGCTCGGCTATTGCTTGCATTTGCAAATCATCACTAATGATAACGCCATCATAATTAAGTGTTTTTCTTAACAAATCATTTAGAATTTTATAAGATAAAGTAGCTGGTAAGCCTTCACTGTCTAAATGTCGGTTGATAACATGGGCCGTCATAATCATTACTGGCTTATCTTGCTCTTTTAGGAGCTGCGAATAAGGCACTAGTTCTGTCGATTGGAAGCTCTCCGTTACATCCACAAAACCCTCATGGGTATCGCCTACGGCACTACCATGTCCCGGAAAATGCTTATAGGAACAAGCAATACCGTGGCCATTAAAAATTTCAACAAAGATACGCGCTAGGCGAACAACCTCTTCGGGATTATGAGAAAAACTTCGCCCTAATTTCCCAATTATCCCCTCTTCTTCATTGAGACTTAAATCCACTACTGGAGCAAAATTTAAGTTAAAGCCTAGCGACTTTAAAGTTAAAGCCATTGTGTTAATTTTTTCTTTTAAAAGCTCTGGTGGTAGAAGAGTTAATTCCACCGCTTTACTTGTGCGTGGACAATCAACAATACTAGCTAGGCGATCTACTGCTCCTCCCTCATAATCTATTGCAGTTAGTAAAGTATTAGCGAGGGTGCCTTGTTCAGAATAGTGATTTAATTGTTGTAGCAATTTTTTAATTTGATTTTTGTTGATTAAATTTTTTCCATAATGACCTGTATGTAAATCTTTATCAAAAACTAAAACACCGCCTAAGCCATCGTTCAATAACCATTGAGCTATGGGGCTTTGCTCATTAATTTCTGTACCTTCGAAGCCCATAATTAATAACTGACCAATTTTCTTTCTCAAACCAATCAATTGATTGCCCCCTGATTTATTTATACTCAGACTCTTTACTACCTGCTGAATCTGCATTTTTCTCGAATAATACACAAAGACTAAGCTTAATTCCACGCCTATACCCTTCTTCTTTCCATTACGATAAAAGTTAGGGTATTTTTTTCGGAGGAATGGCAGGAATAACAGTAAAATCACATTGGCAATTATTCGTTGCCTGAGGAGGGGTAGGAACTAGAGAAAAATCAGCCGGATAACAAACAGATACATTCCACGCGCTATCCCCTGGGTTAATTTGTGCAGGTAAAGACCAAAAACGTTGTGCAGGGTAAGTTTTACCAATATCCTTTTGCCAAAATACCGGGGAAAAACGGGCGATATACATCAGTTTTTCTGAAACCTCACAATCAAAGGTTTGTCTAGCCCAGGATTCACCCTTGGGAATATTTACTGTGGTGATTATCCCACCTGTGCTGGAGTTAATGATATCAACAGACACATTATAGTCTTGCCAACAATTGTCTTTAGCTAGGGTCATATAACAAGTAAATGACCAACTAGTTGTGCTCAGTAGCAAAGAAACAAATACGACTAGGCTTATTCTTTTCATTTAGAATACCTTTTATGTCTTAGATATAGATAAATTTTAGTAAAAGAATAGGAATAAGTGAATGAATAATTATAAATTTATGGGCTGATGGCATTTATCAGGTCGCCAGCAAGCCCAACTATTAGTAGCTGAAACGATAAGACGATTCAGGCTCAGGCTCTATGGCTTTAGCCAAATTCTCAAGCCCTAAACCAACAGCGAGTAAAGTGGCCGCTAAAGCCCAACCAGCTAAGATTGCCAAACCAGCACCGGGCACGCCTAATGCAAAAGATAAACCCACCGCAATGGCTGAGGTTATGGGAGAGGCAATAAGTAAGGGTATGGGATTTACATTACCGCGAGAAAACATGGAGCCTAAAATAAAGCCAGTCAAGAAGCTATCACGATTTCTTTCGGCAGCAGTTAATAATACTAAATCAATAGAGATTGTGCCCACTACCGCCATCGCGAAAAGGCCACCAGCACCCCCATATTTTAATCCAGTACCAATTATCATGGTAAAATCAGACACGCCCTGTTGGATCGAATTCATTACTGCCATAACTGTCCCTTAATTAAACAAAAACCAGCCATAATACCTCGATGCCAGGACTGTTTCAATAAACTTTACACTTGGTCAAAGGATAAAATTTATTGTTAATGGTTAAAATTGATATTTTATTATTAATGTTTACTTTTAAAGCACAGAGTCTCTTGCTTTTATTTGCCGAGAAGTATAAGCTTCCTCGGATGGAGAGATGGCCGAGCGGTCGAAGGCGCACGCCTGGAAAGTGTGTATACGGAAACGTATCGAGGGTTCGAATCCCTCTCTCTCCGCCAGAAAAGAATCCCAAACTAATAACTCAATAATTAAATAAGATTCACTCAATGTAGCGGATCGAAAGGGATACAGATGAAAATGAAATTACCATTACTCATAATAGCAATTTTATTATCAACCTCATTATTTGCTGATGGTTATTATCCTGAACCAATGACAACTGACCAACCTTGGACTGTTACTGCCAGTATCGGCACTGGACGTTATCAATACCTTCATAATGCAAGCAGTAAAACCGCTTTAGGGCGACTTGCTGTGGGCAGCGATTTTGTGTTAACCGGTGATCTTGCCTGGGGGCTTGAGCTCGGAGTACAAAATGGCAATAAAATGCATCTCGCTATTCCTTATCAAACCCTTGTTCTCCTCCAATGGCTACCTGTAAATACCAGTCTTGGTCCCATGATCGATTTTTTAGTTACAGCCAAAAGTGATCCTCTTATAGGAAGCTCTTTTTTTGCGCAAGTCAAAGGCGGTTTTGCTTATAGAAAATGGCAAATTGAACATCAAGCCATTAATGATATTTCCCAAATTGCTGCAGAAGTTCAAGCAGGTCTTGGCTATCCCATCACTACTTTAGCGAGTTTAAATTTATTATATCAAGGCGTATTTGGTAATGATCCTAACTTAATAATCAATCCCAATTCTAAAACAGGACATCTTACCAGCATCCCCAGTTTGCATGCTGTATTATTCGGGCTTTCTGTTAATATTTAATCCATATAGAAAACAGCCAAGCGAATGAGTTACTTTTAATACATAAAAAATCTGGACAAAAGGTTAATTTTTAGTCACCATTGCTGCCTAAATTTAATCCAGAGGATTTTTATGTTTAACTTTCAAAAAACGGCTCTTATCTTCTCTTTTCTTCTCACAGCTATTTCAATTTATGCTCAAACCCCGGTTAAAAAAATAGCCGATGACAAAGTGATTGAAAATGCTATTTTGGTAGAAGTTAATGCCTATCGAAAAAAACATCACTTAGCACCGCTTAAAATGGAACAGCATATTTCTAATCAAGCTAAAATTCACGCAAGCAAGATGGCGAGCCATCAAACCCCTTTCGGGCATAAAAACTTTTATAAACGGGTAGCTACTCTGCGTAAAGAAGTTACAAATGCCGGTGCTGCAGCCGAAAATGTAGCCTTTAATTATAAGGATGCTCAGGATGTCGTTAAAAATTGGATGTTAAGTCCTGGTCACGAAAGAAATATCTTAGGTAATTACAATCTTACTGGTGTTGGGATTGCTCGTGATGCGCGAGGAAAAATGTACTTTACCCAAATCTTTGTTAAAACTGGCGCTCCCCAACAACAAACTACGCGCTATGCACTAAGGGCCAGACATTTTCCTCAATTGTCTTTTAGCTCAATTTTTAAAAGGACTACTTCATAGGCTTATTCCATCAATTAAAAAATTGGCGAAGAATTTGCTTTGGGTATAAACTCTGAGTACGTTTATAAATTTTATTGCTGCGACAGCTGTCCTTACACTTTCTTTGCAAAAAAATGATATTAAAAAATGGAAGGTCAAGAAAATATAGCCTAATATACAATCATAGACGGCAGAGATTGTTCAGCCAATATCACCAATCGGGAAACCAGATTGCGAGTGCGGTGTGCAAGCTTAGCTCGCACTAAGAAGCCTAAAGCATTCCGGAGGAGTCCACTTTGTGACCTAGGACTGTACTCAATTTTGCTGTCTAATCTTTATCTAAGAGCGTATTGATGCGCTCTTTTCTTTTTATAGCCTTTAACCATCCAAGCCCCCATAAATTTCTATTTTATATCCGGTAGAAAATTTCTCTAAATTACAATAGGATAGTGTATATATTGAGTAAAAAGGACTTTGCTATGATGATTGCAACAATACATGAACAAGGCAACGAAACCCGTGTTGCCATTACCCCTCAGTCGGCAAAACAATACCTCAAATTAGGTTTTACGGTTGCTATTGAGAAGGATGCAGGCCTTGCTGCAGGGTTTACTAATGCAGAGTACGAGCAGGTTGGTGTACAAATACAAGATAATAAGAAAAATTTATTAGCGCAAACTAAAGTTCTTCTTTGTCTAAATGAACCAGATAGCGAACTGATTGGCGAGCTACCCAGAAACTGCCTCATTATTGCCCATGTTGACAATAATACCGATAGTAAACTTATTCAAGCAGCCCTTGCTCAAGGCATCACCATCTTATCAATGAATTTTATCCCTCGGATAAGCCGTGCACAAAGTATGGATAGTTTATCTTCGCAAGCAAACTTAGCGGGTTATCGTGCTGTATTAGAAGGAGTCAATACTTTTCATCGCGCTATCCCTATGATGATGACAGCAGCCGGAATGATTCAGCCCGCAAAAATCCTTATCTTAGGGGCAGGTGTTGCAGGCTTACAAGCCATTGCTACAGCAAAGCGCCTCGGAGGCATAGTCTATGCCTTTGATGTTCGTCGTGCAGCAAAAGAGCAAGTAGAAAGTTTAGGCGCGGAATTTATTGAAGTGGCTCAAGATCAAGACTCGGAAACCAAGGGTGGTTATGCCTCGGAGATGAGCGAGGAATATAAAAAACTACAAGCAGAACTCATCGATCAATACGCCAAAATCGCCGATCTTGTTATTTCTACAGCCCTTATTCCAGGAAGACCGGCACCAATATTGATTCAAAAAAGTACTGTAGAGCAAATGAAACCGGGTTCAGTCATCGTCGATTTAGCTACATCCAGAGGGGGAAATTGTGAGCTTAGCCAAAAAGATAAAACTATTAAACACGGCGAAATCACAATAATTGGTATTTCTAATATGGCAGGGTTAGTCCCCACTACAGCCAGTGAACTTTATGCTAACAATTTGGTTCATTTAATTAATTTATTGACCTCAAAAACTGCAGAACTAAGTTTTAATCCTGATGATGAAATTATTCAACAAGCTGTTCTTTGTCATGAAGGAGCCCAGTTACCATTCCAAAAAGCAAAGGAGAAGCAAAATGCATGAGATTAATACCTTAGGAAACCCCTATATCGCTATTCTCACTATTTTTGTTTTAGCGTGTTTTGTAGGCTATTACGTAGTGTGGAAAGTGACCCCTGCATTACATACCCCGCTCATGTCTGTAACCAATGCCATTTCTAGTATTATCGTTTTAGGTGCGCTTATCGCAGCAGGGACACAATTAACCGGCAGTATTACCTGGCTTGGGGGGTTAGCCATTTTTATTACCTCTATAAATATTTTTGGTGGCTTTGTCGTAACTCAGCGGATGCTACGCATGTATAAGAAATAGACAAATACATTCACGATAAGAAGTTTACTGCTCTAAGGATAGAACGTTATGAATACCATAGTTCCATTATTTTATTTATTAGCCGCAATATGTTTTATTTTAGCGTTAAAAGGTTTAGCAAGCCCTGCAACTTCCAGACGAGGAAATCTTCTCGGAATTTTAGGAATGGTTTTAGCGGTAGGCTCAACCCTTATGATGCCCACTATTTTTCATCATTTTTATCTTATTAGCTTAATTGTTGCTGGGGGAATAATTGGCACCTTCATTGCGTTAAAAATAAATATGACGGCAATTCCACAACTAGTAGCAGCTTTCCACTCTTTAGTAGGTATGGCTGCGGTTTTAGTAGCCTTTTGCGCGTTCTTGTCACCCGAATCTTTTCATATTGGTTATCCTGGGGCGATAGAAAAAGCAAGTCTGGTTGAAATGAGTTTAGGTTTAATAATTGGGGCGGTAACCTTCTCGGGTTCAGTGATTGCTTTCTTAAAATTACAAGGAATAATGTCTGGGGTTCCTGTTAGATTTCCAGGCCAAGGATTAGTCAATGCATTAATTGGTATCGCTATTCTTGTTTTATTGGTTTTATTTTTAATGCAACAAACAATAGTCATTTTCGCGACTCTTGCAGCTTTAGCCTTCCTATTAGGCATTTTACTCATTATTCCGATTGGCGGTGCAGACATGCCCGTAGTAATTTCTATGCTTAACTCCTATTCAGGGTGGGCAGCTGCAGGAATAGGTTTTACCTTAAGCAATCATTTGTTAGTCATTACTGGCGCCTTAGTTGGCGCAAGCGGAGCCATTCTAAGCTATATAATGTGCGTGGGGATGAACCGTTCCATATTTAATGTGATATTCGGGGGCATAGGCTCAAGTAGTAGCGCCGGACAAGCGCAAGTGGATAGTGAATCACGCAATGTGCGCCAAGGAAATGGTGAAGATGCTGCTTTTTTATTAAGTAATGCGAAGGACGTGATTATTGTTCCAGGTTATGGTATGGCAGTTGCCCATGCACAACATGCTGTCAAAGAATTAGTTGATGCTTTAGAAAAAAAATCCATCCGTGTGCGTTTTGCTATTCATCCGGTTGCAGGCCGTATGCCAGGGCATATGAACGTGCTACTTGCTGAAGCCAATATTCCTTACGATAGAGTGTTTGAGCAAAGTGAAATTAATCGTGATTTTGCCGCCTGTGATGTAGCTTTTGTTATTGGCGCCAATGATATTACTAATCCTGCGGCCAAAACCGATCCGAGTTCTCCTATTTATGGAATGCCAGTTTTGGAAGTGGAAAAAGCAAAAACCGTACTGTTTGTTAAACGCGGCATGTCGCCTGGATATGCCGGTGTAGAAAATGAATTATTTTATCATGACAATACCTACATGCTTTTTGGTGATGCCAAGATGATGACCGAGTCGATTTCGAAATCTTTAGAAGAAATATAAAAGCCAATTTTTTATTATGCTTGGTTGCAAGCAACCAAGCTCTAACATCGAGCTATTATTTCCCCTGCTTTATCCACGGAAAAGACCTGTAATTGCGCAGTTTGCATCATAAACAAATAAAAAGATTGATTTTTTCAACGGCAATCTATTAAAATATTGACCAATTCACACCTGGAAAAGACGATGAAGCCTGATGTTATTTTTGTAGGCGCCGGTCCTGTTGGTTTATATACTGCAATACAAGCTAAATTATATAATCCGGCATTAACTATTTTAATGCTTGAGCGTGACAGTGAGTACAAACGAACGCATGTTTTAAATATTGATAAAAAAGCACACCTAGGGTCTCATCCTGATGCTCGATTGCAAGAAGTATTAGCTCAACTTGAAGGCCTAGTCCCAACCCTTGAAATAGAAAACCGCTTAAAAGCCTTAGCGAAATCGTTAGGTATTCACTTTAACTATGAGAAAGTTGACCACGTCGATTTATTAACACAACGCTATCCTAGTGCAAATACGATTATTGGCGCAGATGGTGCACATAGTATTGTGCGTCGAGAAATATTCCGCGATATAAAACGGGATGAAAAATCGATGCAATATATTATTGAAGTTAAATACCACAGCAAGAAGAACACCCGGAAACTCAATTTTCTAGAATATTTTCAAGCACTAACACAAATCAACCATTTAGCCGTAGAGAGTGTAGGAAAAGAAAACAATGATGCGACGCCTGTGACACTTGCCTTCTTTACAGATAAAGAAACATACGAAGCACTGCGAGCACTTGATGTCACCTCCTGGAAAACAATGAGTTTCGTTGAGCTGGAGCAGCAGACAAATCCAAAGATAAGCACTATAGCTTCCTCTATCTTATCCTGGATGAAATACCGCCATCAACACACACAGGAGGTGGTCCTTGAAAACAGCGACAAGATAGCTCCAGTGGAATTTTCAACCTATCGCAGTGAATCGGTGGTCATGGATAAAAATGGGAGGCGCTTTATATTAATTGGTGATGCTGCCATGAGTGTGCCTTTCTTTAGAGCGGTTAATGCTGGATTGAAGGGCGGAAATTACGCCGCACAATTAATTGCAGACAATGCTTATCAAATGCAATCACAATCTGATTTTTTTAACCGCAGTAGACCAGCGTATCGTTATACTCCTAAGCACTATCAACAAGCGTTTGAAGCGATTGCAAAAAATGAAATTTCTTGGGCTCACCATTTAAATAGACTAGTGAATCTAGGAAGTTTTGTTATATTTTCTCTCCAACAGTCTTTAAGGCTGCTTAGCCTATCTATGTCTATGTTTTATCATGGCTTGGTCCAAATGTTTCATCCGCTCCTAAATAATGACCCTCAGTTTGATTCTACTGCGGATAGGCGCACTAATAAGATGCTTAGTCTCTCGTCTGATTAATCTCTAGCCCCGTTCAAGAGGGAAATCCAATTATTATGCCCTAAAAACCTTCCTCCTATCTGTCCTAAATATGCATATACTTATCTTTTGAGGGGTGGTGCTATGTTACCTTCAAATGCGTTTAAATTTGCCAACGTAGCAAAATAAATGTATCTTAGCCCATTAATTTCTCATGGAGATCTACATGCTAAAAAAAATTGGTTTTTCTTTACTCTGTGTAGCAGCATCTATATCAAGCAGTTATGCTGTGTCAAAGAATAATATTCTACAAGCTGGCGCTACTTTAGAATATGAATTACCACCTAATGAAGCTCAAACCTTTTCAAACTATATGTTTTGGGAAGTAGAAGCAGACTGCAAAATTTTTACTCAAGACGAAGGTAATGTGCTTTTTGCCAAAGCAACAGCAAAAAAAGGAAAACTTAATGGAATTCCTTGGGTGAAAGGAGATACTTTACGAGTTACCGTACATGATGGAGAAATTTTAAAAATTACTGCCTCCCCTGGTGCCCAAGTGCAAATTACCAATGAAGGGGAACATTTAGTAAAAGCAATTTGCAGTAATTAATAAATGGAGGTTGGGTCACTTAGGACCCAACTTCAATAAAAAACTAATGCTCTCTAGTTGAAGCAAATTTAATTTTTGGATAACGCTCTTCAGCCATCGTTAAATTGACGCGCGTAGGCGCCAGATACATTAGGGTATCCCCACCATCCAAAGCTAAATAATCAAAGGCTTTATTTTTAAATTCTTCCATGGCCTTATCATCTTCAGCATAAACCCAACGTGCACAAGTTACGCTAACCGATTCATACACACAATCTACATTGTATTCATGTTTTAAACGATGAGCTACCACATCAAACTGTAAAACTCCTACCGCACCTAAAATGAGTTGATTGCTGTTTAAAGGTCGAAATACCTGGGTCGCACCCTCTTCTGATAACTCAATTAATCCTTTTAATAAAGCTTTGCTTTTCAAAGGATCGCGCAAACGCACTAAACGAAATAATTCGGGTGCAAAATTAGGAATACCGGTAAATTTTAGCTGCTCCCCCTGAGTGAAGGTATCGCCAATACGTATAGTTCCATGATTATGTAAACCAATAATATCGCCCGCCAAAGCGATCTCAGTGTGGGAGCGATCACCTGCCATAAAGGTTAAGGCATTTGAGATTTGAATTTCTTTACCAATACGCAGGTGGCTTAATTTCATTCCTTTCTTATAAGCTCCAGAGCAAATACGGACAAAAGCGATACGGTCTCTGTGCTTGGGATCCATATTGGCTTGTATTTTAAACACGAAGCCTGAGAAATTTTGCTCACTTGGTGTTACCTCTCGTTGTTGCGCACTGCGGGACTGCGGTCCTGGTGCATACCGCACATAGTCATCTAACAGTTCTTTGATCCCAAAATTATTAATTGCAGAACCAAAATATACGGGGGTCATTTTCCCAGCAAGATAATCCTCGAGATTAAACTCATGGGATGCGCCCTTCACTAGTTCAATTTCATCTCTTAATTCTTGCGCACTATCCCCTAACAACTCATCTAATTGAGGATTATCTAGGCCTTTAATTTTTAAAGCCTCTTGTTTTTGTGCATTTTTTCCTGGTTCATAAAGATAAACCGTATCTTCATAGCGATGATATATCCCTTTAAATCGTTTTCCCATGCCTACAGGCCAGGTAATGGGGGCACATTGAATGCCTAATACAGACTCTACTTCATCTAACAACTCAATAGGTTCACGTCCTTCTCGATCCAACTTATTAATGAAAGTCATAATAGGCGTATCACGTAAACGGCAAACTTCCATGAGTTTTACCGTTCTATCTTCAACCCCTTTTGCCACGTCGATAACCATTAAGGCAGAGTCCACAGCGGTTAAGGTACGGTAGGTATCTTCAGAAAAATCCTCATGGCCAGGAGTGTCTAAAAGGTTCATTACATGTTGATTATGAACAAATTGCATTACCGATGTCGTAATAGAAATACCTCTTTCTTTTTCCATCTCCATCCAGTCAGAAGTGGCATGACGATCAGCTTTACGACCCTTTACCGTTCCAGCTAATTGAATAGCACCTCCGAATAACAATAATTTTTCGGTAACGGTTGTTTTACCCGCGTCAGGATGCGAAATGATGGCAAAAGTTCTTCGTTTATTAAATTCCTGATAAAAATCAGACATAAGATTCTCAAGTCAATATCAATATGGGGTGAATTTTAAGTGAAAACCAGGCAACTAACAAATTTTTCCGGCATTTATCGTAAAAAACACTAGAAAACTACACTTCTTAGACCATAATTAAAAAGTGATCTTATTACAAACATAATGATGAGAATTTCTCATGGGAGGATAAAATCTGTATTTATTGATAAATAGAAATTCAAAAATATATCCATTAGTATCTGTTATCAAGCGATCAACTTTGCTTTATTCAAGTGCTCCTTGTTATATCAGTACTTTAAATTAAAGGATTTAATTTAAAAGGAGTTTGCCATGCGATGGAAGTATTTTGCGAGCACTTTATTCCTCTACCCCTTTTGTACCTTTGCCAACGATTACTCCAACTCTACACCATTTTTTGACACCTCAGAACCCCTTGCTGCGAATACCATAGAACGTTCAATGAGCACTGGTTATCAAATGGAATCAATAAACCAATCACCGGCAGACAGGACAATTGATTATCCAACCCAAGTTATTCGTATATCCTCGAATCAAATTGAAAACTATCAACTCACCTGCGCCCAGGTTAATGCAGAAATCGATAAAGTACTCATTAGTAAAATTACCAAAGATAAGTTTACCTATACCACCATAATCAGCTGTACTTATGACCCTGATAGTCGAATCGCGACTAAATTTAGTATTCAAAGCTATTTTGATCCCATCAATGACCAAGCGATTGCCTATCTTGATACTTATTTGGATCAATACAATGGCAGTGACTTACTAGGAGTAGCCTTAAAAATTGAATCAGCAAAAGCGTTGATAGTTTCCCTAAACCTAAGCGTTGGAATGAAAAAAAATCCTAATGTTCCTCCTTTTGTAGAATACCGAGAAGATCGCAGCAATCATTATTTTAAAAGTAACTACGACTTGCAAATTAATTTAGTGGCCGATATTAATAAACGCTTCTTCAGTGATGAGCCCAGCAAAGTGTTACCCTTTCTTGATAAATGGTTCTTTAATCATGCAGGAACGATCTATAGAGCTATTTTAAGGGATTCTAATTATGCTTTCTTGCAACCAGAACGAATTTTTTTAATGGAGGATGGGGAACCCATTTTCATATCACCACTTAAACATTATTACCCTCATAACTGCGCGAGTAGATATGATCATCAGCATTGTTTAAAACAAGAGCTTTAACCAGCAGCCCGGTTGCTGGAACCGGGCATGCAAAAACCTCATGCTATAAATTCTAAACGCTCAGATGAGGGCTCAAAATAAGAAATAATTTTTGTCTCGGTGACCAACTCAAGGCTTGCAGGATTCCATTGAGGCTTTTTATCTTTATCAATCAACAAAGCACGCACGCCTTCATAAAAATCATGATCACTCATAAAATGCCTAACCAAATTAAAATCCATTTTTAAACAATCCGCTAAAGATAAACCCTGAGCTTTTTGTAATTGTGCTAAAGATAATTTAAGGCTAAAAGGTGATTTTAGTTTTAAACTTTTATGTAATTCTTGTGCCCAAGGATCAGAGTGATTTACTAAAGCATTAAGAATGGACTCTACACTATTTAAAGAAAAACATTCTTTAATGGTATTTATCCCGGCTAAAGGTTTATCTTGTTCTTGGGTAAAAGTGGCCAAACACTGATCGACTTGCTCAAAAGCATTGTTTGATAAATCGCTTTGCGCCAATTTCTCTACTATTAGGGGCATTTGAGCTGAAGAAATGATGGTCCGAACCAAACCTGCATTTTTTGCTTCATAAGCCGTTAAACGATTACCGCTAAGGCCTAAATAAATCCCTAATGTATCAGGACATTGAGTTAAAAAATGACTCGAGCCAATATCTGGAAAAAAACCAATACTGGTTTCTGGCATCGCAAAAACGAAACGCTCACTGGCGATTGGATGGCTGCCGTGTAATGAAACCCCAACACCGCCCCCCATTGTAATCCCATCCATCAAGGCAATGTAAGGTTTCCCGAGATGATGAATAAAATGGTTTAAACGATATTCATGCCAGAAGAACTCCATTTGTTCATCGATACGCTGCGCACCTAATTGATATAACCAACGTACATCCCCACCGGCGCAAAAGGCAGTTCCAGGCACAGCATAAATCACTACAGCTTTAATTGCGTCATCGTTTTTCCAGACTAATAAATGTTTTTGTAACTCCTTAATCATGTCCAAGCTTAGGGCATTCAAAGCATTAGGTCGATTTAGGGTAATCAGGCCAAGCTGCCCTTGTTGAGTAAATAATATATCTTGAGTCATATTATTCCCCTAGAAAAGCTGGAGTTCTTTTTTCAAGAAAAGCAGCAACCCCTTCTTTTTTATCCGTGCTCGCACACACTTTAGCAAAATGCACTGCTTCCAAATGCAAGGAATCCGTTAAGGATAAATCATAACCATGATCAATGACTTCCATCACGCTCGTAATGGCTAGGGGCGCCATACTTAAAATAGTTTGCAAGATCTTTTTACCTTGTTCTAATAATTGTTCAGGCTCAACAAGATGGGTAATCAAGCCCCAGCTTAATGCGGTTTGGGCATCAATAAAACGACCTGTTAAACATAAATCTAAAGCTCGTCCTTTACCTACCAGACGCGCTAGGCGTTGTGTACCACCATAGCCAGGAATCACACCCAACTTTACCTCAGGCTGGCCAAAGGATGCTTTGGAGGAGGCAATCCGTAACGTAGCCGAAATAGCCAACTCACAGCCCCCGCCAAAGGCAAAGCCATTGATTGCGGCTAAAGAAGGTTTTCCCATCGTTTCTAATAAACGGAAGACATTTTGGCCATTACAAGCAAATTCATACCCTTGCTGGGCATCGCAGGTGGCTAAACGATTAATATCAGCGCCTGCGCAAAAGGCTTTACCGTTACCAGTGAGCATTAAAGCTTTTACTTTCGGGTTTGTTTTAGCTGCAATAAATAATTCTTGCAAAGCCGTCAGTAACTCTGTACTTAAAGCATTAAGTTTTTCTGGACGATTAAGAGTAATGGTTAAAATGCCTTGCTGATCTAAATCTTGTTCAATTAAATTCACGGCTTAACTCCTGTTAAATGATTTCGGAACAAATTTAAAATAGATTGGGTTGCGCATAAGAGCGGCCTAAACAAGATTCAACCGCTAATATTTTGCATAAAAAGGGTTAGCCAATAAAATACTCATCATCTAAGCTGGCTTTTGCGATTATTTCTCGCATAATTTCATTAGTGCCTTCCAAAATCTGATGCACTCTTAAATCACGAAAAATTCGTTCAATCGCATAATCCTTCAAATAGCCATATCCTCCATGTAACTGCATGGCTTTATCACTAATACGAAAGGCAACATCCGTAGCTAAACGTTTAGCCATGGCACAATACATAGGGGCATCACTGGCCTCATTATCTAAAGCCGCCGCTGCTTTATAGACCATCAAACGCGCTGCCTCATAATCAGTCAACATATCGGCGAAATAAAACCGTAAGGCTTGCAATTGGCTTAATGATTTGCCGAATTGCTTACGCTCATGCATGTAATTTTGCGTTAAGCGTAAACAAGCCAAAGCCCCGCCTAATGAACATGAAGCGATATTAATGCGCCCTCCATTTAGTGCATTTAAAGCGATTTTAAAACCCATGCCTTCATCACCTACGCGATTTGCTACCGGTACCCGACAATTTTCAAAATAAACCATGCAGGTAGGTTGGCTACGCCATCCCATTTTCTTTTCTAATTTGCCAAAACTTAATCCGGGGGTATCCTTTTCGACAAGAATACAACTAATACCCCGATGAGATTCATCACCAGTGCGAACCATACACAAATAAACATCACTAACACTTGCTCCAGAAATAAAGGCTTTAGCACCATTTAAAATATAGTGATCGCCCTCTTTGATGGCGCGGGTTTTTAAGGAAGCGGCATCTGAGCCAGACTCAGGTTCAGTTAAACAATAACTACCTATCACTTCCATAGAGGTTAATTTCGGTCCCCAATGTTTGCGTAAGTTTTCAGAGGCATAACGGTCTACTAAAGTAGTGACCATATTATGGATAGAAAGATAAGCACTCGTTGGAATACATCCTGTGGCTAATTGTTCAAAAATAAGTGCAGCATCCAAACGACAAAGTGCCGTACCGCCAATATCTTCGCGCGCCACCATTCCTGCCATACCTAATTGAGCGGCCTCCCGTAAGATATCAACGGGAAAATGGCTCTCTTCATCCCAGTGTTCAGCCATAGGTGCTAATCGATTTTGAGCAAAATCAGAAGCCATTTCGCGAAACGCTTGATGCTCTGCACTAAATTCAAAATTCATAAACCATCCTTAGAAGTGTTTATATCATTGGTAAAATGATATTATTGCCAATTTTTAGCGCCTGTAAAAGATATTAAGAATAATCAGATGGAAACCTTAGCGCAACCTAGATCGCAAAATAAACACGCTTTAGCCGTTTTAAAGGACTATTTTGGCTTTGATTCGTTCCGAGCACCGCAAGAAGCGATCATCAATGATGTCATTTGCGGCCGCGATGTTTTGGTTTTAATGCCTACAGGCGGTGGTAAGTCTTTATGTTATCAAATTCCCTCAATGGTGCGCGCCGGAGTAGGTATTGTAGTTTCCCCCTTAATTGCACTGATGGAAGATCAAGTAGCTGCGCTTAAACTACAGGGTGTTAATGCAGCTTATTATAATTCATCCTTGGATAGTCATGAGGCACGCCAAGTCTTAGCTCAATTGCATAATGACGAACTAGACTTACTCTATATTGCTCCAGAACGTTTAATCAATCCCGCCTTTTTAGAACGTTTGGCAGAATGTACTATTGCTTTATTTGCAATCGATGAGGCGCATTGTATTTCCCAATGGGGCCATGATTTTCGGCCTGAATATGCCTCCTTGGGTTTATTAAAAGAACATTTCCCAACTACCCCTATTATTGCCTTAACGGCAACCGCTGATAAACAAACAAGACAAGATATCGTTAATAAATTAAATTATCAGCCCCAAAAATATGTGGCTTCATTTAACCGTCCTAACATTCATTACAAGGTTGTACCCAAAACCCATCCTTTAAAACAGATCAGTCAATTCCTAGAGTCAGAAACCCAACAATCAGGGATTGTATATTGTGGAACGCGCAGTAGCGTTGAGAGAGTAGCTGAACAGCTACAACAAAAAGGCTTTAAAGCCCGGGCTTATCATGCGGGCTTGAGTCACCAAGAGCGACGCGAAGTACAACACTTATTTAGATACGATAAAATTGATCTCGTGGTGGCCACTGTTGCGTTTGGGATGGGAATAGATAAACCCAATGTCCGTTTTGTTATCCATTACGATTTACCCAAAAATATTGAGGGCTATTATCAAGAAACGGGACGTGCCGGACGTGATGGTTTACCCGCCCGTGCCCTATTACTCTACGATGCAGGGGATAGTGGACGATTGCGTGCGTGGATCATGAATAATCCCCAAGAGGAACAGCGACGGGTAGAAACGAATAAGCTTAACCACATGCTCGCTTTTGCAGAAGCGTCTCATTGCCGCCGACAAATTTTATTGAATTATTTTGATGAGCAGGTTGAAATAGCCTGTCAATACTGTGATGTCTGCGATAATCCGCCTATTACTGCGGATGCCACAGTGGATGCGCAAAAATTTCTATCCTGCATTTACCGCCTAAACCAAGCCTATGGCCTAACCCATACCATCGATGTATTACGCGGGAGTAACACAGAAAAAATTAAACAATTTAACCATGACCAGTTAAGCACCTATGGCATTGGTAAAGAAAAATCAGCTTATTATTGGAAGCAGTTAGCCTGGCAATTAATTCATAAGGACTATTGTCGTCAAGATATTAATCAATTTAATATTTTAAAGTTAAATAAAAAAGCCATACCTATTTTAAAGGGACAAGAAACCATTTTTCTTACTATTCCTGCTGAAGAACCCAAGGTGCAGAAAAAATCTGGCCAGAAGACTATTTTAAAATCCTCCAATAGTGCACTTTTTGAATTACTGCGCAGCTTAAGACGCCGCTTGGCTGATGAGGAAGATAAACCACCCTTCCTCATTTTTAGTGATGCTACCCTTCATGAGATGGTTGAACATCATCCTAGAACAACCACAGAATTATTAGCGATCTCAGGCGTAGGTCAACATAAATTAGCGCATTATGGGCAAGATTTTCTTAAAGTTCTAAATGACTATGAAGAATAAAATGAAAAAAATTCCTACGGCCTTTTATGAACGAGATACAGTGACAGTTGCCAAAGATCTGCTGGGCAATTTCCTGGTTCATTATGAGGGAGAGGTAGAGCGAATTGGAAAAATAGTTGAGGTTGAAGCCTATTTGGGTCAACAAGACTTAGCCTCTCACTCATCTAAAGGTATAACGAAACGGACAGAGGTCATGTACGGACCTGCAGGTTTTGCTTATATTTATCTTATTTATGGAATGTATTATTGTACTAATATTGTTACCGAAGCAGAAGGAATTGGGGCGGCGGTATTAATAAGAGCTTTAGAGCCGATAAAAAATCTTAGGGGTAAAACCCAAGGCCCAGGCCTTCTGTCAAAAGCTATGGGTATTAATAAGCAGCATAACCGACATTTTTTGCAAAGTGATAATTTGTTTGTGGCTCAAAATCCGGAGCCGCCAAATTTTTCCATCATTGAACGCCCAAGAATAGGCGTTCATTATGCAAAAGAATGGGCCGAAAAACCCTTACGCTTTTATATAGAAGGGAATCCATTTATTTCCAAGAAATAGCCCTTAACAATGACAACCAATTTTCACCCGAACTTGGTAATATTTAGACTTTTGATCATCAATAAAACCCCGCGTTTCGATTACTTCAAACCAGTTTAAATGGTGATTATTTTTGGCAGCTTCCTGGATAGCATTATCAATAGCTTGTTCAATGCCCTCTTGAGACGTACCTACTAACTCCACTACTTTATAAACCTTATCAGACATTTTTTTCATCCTTTATTATTTTTAATTTTACGCGTTCACCAGTGTGAAAACCTGTCATTTACGCATCTTCGTGCAACATGCTTGAGTGACATTCGTTAGAACTCTATTCTGGTTTACTTCACCTCGTTCGCAATGAGGAAAATTTTAATCAATTTTAATTTAATCATAAAGATAATCATGACTCAGGAATCAATTCATAGCAAGTAATACCATCAAGTGTTAATTTACTGACCGGCTAAACCTTCCGAGCATGGAGAACCATAATTTATTCCAAAATACCGACCAATACCAAGTGCTAATTCAGCTATATCCGCTTTTACTACCACTAACTCTACCTCTTCTCAGCTGGATTTAACGTCCTTGATTCACCAATTCCACAGCTTATTTGATAATACGGTTACAAGCTCTCAGCTTGCCTTAGACCCACTATCAGATAGTTATTATCTAATGCTTGTGACTACAATAGATCTGCCCAAATTACTTGGCAATTATGTGCTTTTTAATAATCTGGTGCTAGCAAATACACTTCCTAGCGCTAATGAAACCAAGCTTAGCAAGCTCATTTTAGCAGCTGAAATTCGCAGTAAAATTGCTGACATTACTTTGTCGCTTAAAAAAATTAGCGATGAAAATGATTTATTAAAAAAATACAAACAAACAAACTTAGATCTTCTTTCTAAATTAGAAAGAGAGATTAGCACTGAGATAGACGCGCTAAAAAATAATGGCACAATAAGCGATAATGGGGTGATAACTCAAAGTGCTCTGGCTTCCAGTAATAAAGAAGGGCTTGTTATTTTAAAAACAATTTTAGAAGAACGCGTGAAAGCCTTGTCCTCTAGCTTATTAACTTCTAGTATTTTTGCCGCATTATTCCTAATGATCATGATTTATTGTGTAATTGGTTTTATAGAATCCTTAAAACAATCAATAGCTATTTTATCGGAATCTATAAAAGACATTTCTTCCGGAAACTTAGTAAGAGAAATTATCCACATTGGAAATGATGAGTTATCCGATATCTTAGTAGACATGGAAGTAATGCAAGTAAAATTATCGGATATGATAAAGGAAATAAGCAATGTTAGTGGCGCGCTTAATAGCAGTGCTCATGAAATCGCTTCAGGGAATAATAACCTCTCGGAAAGGACTCAAGAACAAGCGAGTTGTCTGGTAGAAACTTCCGCTAGTTTAAATAATCTCACGGATACCATCAAAAAAAATTCGTTAAGTGCGGCAGACGCCCTGACACTTGCAACAACGGCTACTGATTTTGCTCTTAAAGGTGGTGAAGCCGTTAATAATGTCATTACCACTATGGGTAATATTGATGAAAGTTCCCAAAAAATTCAAGAAATTACCAGCATCATTGATGGCATTGCGTTTCAAACCAATTTACTGGCTTTGAATGCTTCCGTAGAGGCGGCTCGCGCCGGAGAGCAAGGCCGTGGTTTTGCGGTAGTGGCCTCTGAAGTACGCAATTTAGCACAACGTTCTGCTGACGCTGCGAAACAAATTAAGTATTTAATTAATGACTCAATGACTAAAGTGGCTTCCGGCGATGCTCAAGTAAAAATAACCTGGTCAACCATGCAGGACATTGTTAGATCAATTGAACATGTTAACCAGACCGTGGAAAAAATAGCAACCGAATCCAAAGAGCAAAGTCTTAGTATTGAACAGATTAATATAGTGATTTCCCAATTAGAAGGAAATACGCAAAAAAATGCAGCACAGGTCGAAGAGGTCGCAGCTTCTGCCGAATTGCTTAGTGAGCAATCAAACAAATTAGTTAATATAGTCAATCAATTTGAGGTCGAATAAAAACTCTCTGTTTAACCCACACCATTAATTCGAAGAACTGTGATTTTCTTCTGCATTGAGTAACTATCAATCCTTTTTTAAAGGAACTTTGCTCCATAGCTAACCTATCGGAAAAGCGTTTAATGTGGGTTGCATCCTTACACATGCTGCGATACTTGCTACTAAAGATCCTCAAAAAAAGCTTATTATCTTTATTGAAAATATTTACTGTGATCTTAAAACAGCCTACAGCCAAAACAATCGTGGATGGTGGGATCTAAAACAAGAGAGTTTAATCCCTGTGATATACTCGGGTTTTCAAGAATTGGCCAAGGAAGAATCCTTGGTTAAACCGCATTACCCGCCTAATTTCTTTAAACGTAAGGCAGCCGTACTTCCAGGTGTTGAAAATAAAAACAAAGCGATCAGGAATGAATATAGCTGCGATGTTTCTCAAGTTTGCTAAGATCGCGGCGATTCAAAAATAGACAAAGGGCTCAAGACAATTTAGTCCTTTCCTCTGGATACTCCTGCTGATATAGCCTTGTCATTTAAGGCCCTCACCTTCAGGAGCAAGGTGAGAAACTTATTAAACAGAGCTAATAACTTATGGCACACCGTCCAGAGGGTCCGACATTTAGCCATTCTTGCTGGACTAAATAATGATCTGTCCCTAGAGTTAAGTTATATTTATAAGCGGCTGTGGTATAGATTTTCCCATAGCTCCATGCACATAAATCGCCGTTTTCCTCCCCCTGTTTATCATACCAAGCATTAAGTTGAGGGTCGCTTACCGCTTCAAAAATTTCATGGGATATGGTTGAAATCATGCTGTCCGTTGAGGCTTTATGGGGTGTTCCAGAAGTATAATCTTGACAAGAATCCGGACAGCGCGCTGGGTCGCCAATAAATCCAAATTGGAGAGGTGTAGATCCCATTAGACGACCATCGTGCCAACCACAATACTCAGTGCAAAAACCACTCGTTTCGTTTACATCAGCACTAGTTAGAACTAAATAAATTCCATTCTTGTTTTTAGGAAGCAAACCTCTGTTAATGGCTCTATTAACCACAGCCCATACATTATCATCACTTAGGTTTTTCCCATAGGAATAATTGTCAATTATAGCTTTGCCAAAGTGGATACTATTAGGTATAGCACTACCATTTTTATTCCTATAGGTTGTTAATATTTTATAAAAATGGCTTCCACCAAGAATGGATAAAAAATGGTTTATTGTATACATATTGTATTTATTGAGACTTGAAGTGGTATAATTCCCATAATAGATGACATAAAGTTGTGGTGTAATGTACTGGGTTAACTTAGTCGCTGGATTTATTGTTGCGCCTAAAACGGCGCCACCATGGAAATAGATCCCATATTGGGGAATGATAGTTGCACCATTAAGTACCGATTTAGAAAGATTTGGGGTGGTGTTCACTCTTTTAATAGGTGTTTTATCCCAATTGGGAGTACCTTTACCTGAAGGGACAAGATCATCAGTACTATAATTCATCTCAGGGTTATTGTATTTGGGAATATTATGGGGATTAGTAGTGAGGGAGAAACTAGTTGATATAGAAAGCAAACCCATGGTCGCGCCAAAAAAAAACACTTTTTGACATATCCATTCCTATCCTCCAAGGTCAAGTCAAAATTGGTTTTAGCTCTTATAAGTATAGATTAATTGTTTAAATTTTGATCATTTTATTTGACTATATTTATCTTTACCCTCATCCACTAGTTTTTAGGGGCAAATGAGATTTGGTTTTAGGCACTACATCCTGAATAGAACGTTTAAGCCGTGAAAACGTTAAATGCGAGCACGAAGTACAAGTGGGTTCGTCGGTAACTTAAAACTGCAATTAAGCTACCCACTAGCGCTAGGTACAAATCTAGCTACTATTATTTAATTTGCCCTTGCGCTTTTGCAATAGCTTTGTGGATTGCTAAAGCCTCTTGTGATTGGGGTGGAACTAATTTTAATAATTTCTGCCAATAGTTAATGGCTAGCTTATACTCTTGGCTCATGTACTCTTTCATGGCAAGCATGGCGAGGGCATCAGGCTGGTTGGGATTTTTGCTTAAAAGCTGATTAAAAATTGCAACAATTTCAGGACTAAATTGCTGGTTATTTTGCTGCCATAAAGCATGGGCATAATTTACGGTATATTGTTCATTTTCGGGTTCAAATTGATGAGCCTTGGCGAAAGCATTTAGGGATAATTTTGATTTATTTTGACTATTATATAAACGGCCCAACAAATACCAACCTTTAGCGCTTTTTGGCGTATCGTCTAGTTTTGCTCTTAATTTACGGATTAATTCATCAGGTGATTTAATCGATTTTAGCATCTGTTGAGCTTGTTGTTGTGATTCTTGTTGATGTCGATAGGTCTGCCATTGTGCCAGCCCCCCCCAGGAAAGATAAGCACCAAGAATAAGAGCTGCAAGAATTAAAGAAAATAGACTTGCGGCAACTTTTTTAATCCCTAAAGGATAAACAAAAAAAATACCTGCACTAAGCGTTAAAGCAACTAATACGCCCATTAAGCCCCCATCACTCATAACTAGCTCGCTTAAAACATGTACGCCAAAAAATCACCACACCTAAAAATAAAAATAATAAGGGGCCAAACCAAAGTAATAAGGTAACTGCTTTGACTGGTGGTTTAAATAAGACAAAATCTCCATAACGCGCACTCAAATAATCATTAATTTCAGTATCGCTCTTCCCTTCTTTGACCAAATTATAGACCTGTAAACGTAAATCCTTTGCTAAATCAGCATTGGAGTCCGCTAAATCCTGGTTCTGACACACCAGGCAACGAAGATTTTTTAAAAGATGCTCAAATTGGGCTTCTTGTTTAGGGCTCTCTAAAGGGTACATGCTACTGGCATAACTAAGGCTGACAAAGAAACAAGCGATAAAATAACTCATTATTCTTTTCATGCTTGCTGCTCCAATTCTTTTATTAAAGGCTGCATTTCTTTTTGCCATAGTTCTTGGTTCATAATTCCGGCATGGCGATAACGAATAACTCCTTTTTTATCAATAACAAAGGTTTCCGGTGCCCCATACACTCCTAAATCGATTGCAGCCTTACCTTGGGCATCACTGGCAATCAGTTTATAAGGGTTACCCCATTGTTGTAACCATTGCAGAGCATCATGGCTATTGTCTTTATAATTTAAGCCATAAATAGCCACTCCTTCTCGGGCTAATTGCATAAGAAATACTTGTTCATCCACACAAGCAGCACACCAGCTAGCCCAGACATTCAGCAAAACCACTCTGCCACGTAATTGAGAGGATTGAAATAAAACGCCAGGCTGTGCTAATTGGGGTAAACTAAAAACAGGCAAAGGTTTACCCACTTGCACTGAGGGCAAACGATGGGGATCAAGTGATAAACCCCGCCATAAAAAAATGCAGATCACGATGAAAACAACAATGGGGATCCCTTTCCAACTTATCTTCATGCGCTTTGCTCCTGAACACTCACCGCCACCACCTTGTTTTTACGGTAATATCGTCTATCAGATAAAGCTAAAAAACCCCCCGCTAAAATCATAAAGCCACCGCCCCAAATCCAACGAACTAACGGTTTATAATAAACACGTACCGACCACGACTCTTCATCTAAAGGCTCCCCTAAAGCCACATAGATATCACGAAAGGGAGTAACGTCAATCGCTGATTCGGTCATTGCCATCTGGCCAATGGTATAAATTCTTTTCTCAGGGTAAATAAAACGCGTATTATCTTGATGGGTAATTTTAAACTCAGTTTGTGTACCGGTATAATTAGGTCCCTGCAAGGCAGATTGACTGATAAACTCAATGGTGTACCCCACTAAATTCATTTTATCACCCGGCGCAAGGCGTACATCATCTTGCACCCCATAATTGCTGGACACGGTAATACCTAATACCGTGACGGCTACACCCCAGTGGGCAAGAACCATACCCCAATAAGCTTGGCTTAGGTGAACCAAACCTCGTTCTTTTATGCGCTTCACTAATGAACTTAAGGTGCTTAGAATAACCCAAAAAGCAAGTACCAAGCCTAAATAAGCAGAGCCGCTAAAAGATGGAGCCGTTATCAACAATAAAATTAGTGGAGCAAAAACACTCGCAAGAGCAATGGGACTTAATTTCTTAAGGATCCCAAGTCCATTATCTTTATTCCATTTTAAATGAATGCCAATACCCATAAGGATCAATAAGGGGATCATTAAAGGCACAAAAACAGCATTAAAATAAGGTGCACCTACCGATAATTTACCTAGACCTAAGCCATCAATAATTAAGGGATAAACGGTACCCATCAAAACGGTCAACATCATTACCACCAGCAATACATTATTAAGCAATAAAGTGCTTTCACGGGAAACGGGACTCGGATTATTTGCTGCTTGAATAGTTTGCGCCCTCAGCAGGAACAATAATAAAGAGCCGCCAATAACAAAAATTAGGAAGCCTAAAATAAATAAGCCACGCTGCGGATCTACTGCAAAAGCATGCACGGAAGTAAGAACACCAGAACGCACTAAGAACGTACCAATTAAACTTAGAGAAAAAGCAGCAATAGCGAGTAACATTGTCCAAGCTTTAAATTGTTGACGTTGTTCTGTTACTGCTAAAGAGTGTAATAAAGCGGTACCCACTAACCAAGGCATAAAGGACGCATTTTCAACTGGATCCCAAAACCACCAACCTCCCCAGCCTAACTCACGATAAGCCCACCAACTTCCTAAAGTAATCCCAACCGTTAAACAACACCAAGCAGCTAAAGTCCAAGGGCGAGTCCATTTAGACCAAATAGCCTCTACTTTCCCCGCCCAAAGGGCTGCGATGGCAAAAGCAAAAGCAACAGAAAAACCAACATAACCCATGTACAACATTGGCGGATGAAACAAAAAACCTACATCTTGTAATAAAGGATTTAAATCTCGCCCTTGGGTGTCTAATAGTGCAAATTGTCGCAAAAATGGGTTTGAAGTAGACAATAAAAAGAGCAAGAAACCAACGCTTAACCAACCTAAAACAACTAAAACACGGGCACGCATCTCAGTATCTAGACTGACACTCAAAAGAGAGACCAGAAACATCCAAAAGCTTAAAATAGCAACCCACAATAACATTGAACCTTCATGCCCACCCCAAACTGCACAAAGCTTATAAAACCAAGGCAGCAACACGCTGGAATTATTCATAACATAGGCGACAGAAAAGTCATTGCTTAAAAAGCAATAAGTCAAACAAAGGTAAGAAAGAGCCACAAAACTAAATTGTAACAGCGCATAGTGTTTAGCGGTATTTACCCATTGTTTGCGCTGGGTTTGTAAACCCACTAAGGGAATAATAGCTAACATTAATGCAGCTATTAAAGCCAAAATTAAAAAAAACACCCCACATTCTGCAATCATGAATTAACCTTTTTAGCTAAGGCCGCTTTTACTTCGGGCGGCATATAATTCGCATCATGCTTGGCTAAAACTCGAGTAGCGAGGAAAGAATGACGATTAATTAACTCCCCTTCAGCCACAATGCCTTGTTCCTCACGAAATAAATCTGGAAGGATCCCTGTATAGGTAATGGTAACTGTTTTGCTATAGTCAGTGACTTTAAATTCGACCGTTAACCCCTGAGGTGCACGTATAATACTCCCCTTTTCGACCATTCCGCCGATGCGAATAGAGCGCTTGAGTGGAGCCTCACCCAAAGCTGCTTGCGTTGGAGTATAGAACAAACTGATATTTTGGCGTAATGCATATAAAACCAAAGCACTAGCAAGCGCTAAGACAGCTAATACAAAAGCAATTACTATTAATTTACGGCGTCGGACTGCAATCATTATTTAACTCTTAAACCATTGTTGTAGTTTTCGATGGGTGCGTTTTCTTTGATTCTTTACACTGACAATAATGATTACTAAGGTAAGTGAAACTAAGCCATAAGCAGGCCAAACGTAATTAGCATAGCCCCCCATAGAAAACCACTGCAAAAACTCATTCATGAACTTGCTCCTTCAAATAAAGTTTTCACCCAAGATTGGCGACGCTCACGTAATAGCAGTTCATTCCGTGCCTTTTCTAATATGATCCATAAAGAATAGAGGAAAAACCCTAAGATACTTAACAGCAAGGGGTATAACATTAGGGCATCAATCTTTGGTTTTGCAAAAGCCGATAAAGTAGCACCTTGGTGTAGGGTATTCCACCAATAGACTGAGTAATGGATAATAGGTAAATCAATCAATCCCACTAGAGTTAAAATGGCGACAATTTTATCGCCATTTTCTTTACTCTTAATTGATTGATGGGTTGCCAAAATAGCGGCATAAAGAAGAAATAAAACCAGTTCGGAGGTAAGGCGGGCATCCCAAACCCACCAAGCTCCCCACATAGGTTTGCCCCAAATACTCCCCGTAGCCAAGGCTAAAAAGGCCATACAAGCCCCCATCTGTGCTATTAAAGTAATTAATAGGCCAGCAATTTTAATCCGCCAAACCAAAAGCAGAATGGCCAAAAACCCCATCCAACCATAAAGCATCATTGATAAAAAGGCCGTAGGAACATGCACATAAATAATGCGAAAAGCATCACCTTGCTGATAGTCAGGAGGAGCAAAAATCAAGCCCCAAACAACACCAAGGATAAGTGAAAATAAACCAAGACCAGCGAGCCAAGGAATTATCCTACCCGACCAAGAATAAAAGATTTTAGGCGAAGCTAGCTGATATAAAAATTTCCACATAGGCGGCAATCAATCTCAAAAGGCAGCAATTTTACCATGCATCATGAGGTTTGCAAAATAGACTAATCTAAATCAGGGCAAACGCATCTAAATAGCGCCCAAGTAGCCTGCTATATTGTCTACGTACCGCACTTATGCGTGATATCCGAACAATCTTGCAGAGAATAGGGACTAGATTGCGTGCACAAAAAAACGGTAGGCGGGCTTTTAGATCTAAAACAAAGAATACTGTCAACGCCCATGGATGGCCTTTTTTCAGTTAGCCCTAGCCCACCAAGTTATTGCAAGGTGTCTCCACCCAGTAAACTGGCGTAATACATCTCTAAATCGACTATCGAGCGCCTCAATACGGATATTTGGGCTTGGATAATATCTTCTGAACTAATCCATTCCTGGCCATTTGCCCGTTTATTTAATTCAATGCGGGTATTTAACAAGAATTGAGCGATTGTCGCTTGAATACTAGCGCTTATCTCATCTTCATGTGGCTTTGATTCGGCAAGAAATTTTTGGATTAATTCTAAATTATTTTGGATAAACTCTTCTTGCGTTTCCTCTATCATAGTGACCTCATTAGTAACTTCATTTTAATACCCGCATTGGCTTAATTAGGCGATTTTAGCAATCTAATTTAATTATCTGCATGGGAAATCCGGATTACTCCAGCAATAGCTAAAGGTAAAAAAGCCATAGTAACCAGAGAAAACGCTAATAACAAAGCACAATTAGCGCTAATAGGAAAGCCTTGCATCGCAATATTTAAGGTACCACTACCGAAAATTAAAATCGGTAAAGTAAGGGGAAGAAGAATTAAAGCCATCAATGCCCCCTTTTGGTTTGTACCTATTCCAAACGAAGCCGTTAAAGCGCATAAAAATAATAAAGCGGGTGTTCCACATAAAAGGCTTACTATTAATACCCCTAACTCCCCAAAGCTCAAAGAAAAGACTAGAGCGACTAAAGGACATAAAAGCATAATAGGAACCACATTAAATAACCAATGTGCTAGTGTTTTGGCAGCAATAATCAACGTCAATGATTGACCAGAAACCAACCATTGTTCAATCACCCCCTGTTCATGATCTTGCTGGAATAAGCGTTCTGAAGATAAAAGCAAAGAAAGCAGTAAGGCCACCCAAACTAAACCTGGCGCTATAGTTTTCATGAGCAAGGGATCGGGTTTCACCGTTAAGGGAAAAATAAACAAAATCATTAAAAAAAATAAACACGAATTAATTAAAAAACGTAATTGACGAACCTGGATCAATAACTCGCGTTTGAAATGTTGTTTAAATAAAAAGAAAGGACTCATAAAAAATAATCCTTATAGGAGCCTTTTTCTAAAGCTAAAGGTTGGTGAGACGTTAAAATAACCGCTCCGCCCTCCTCTCGATGTCCACGTATCTTGTCCATTAAAACAGTTAAGGCTTGTTCATCTAAAGCGACAAAAGGCTCGTCTAATAACCACAGGGTAGCTTGCGACATCCATAAACGAAGTAAGCCGACTTGTCTTCGTTGACCGGCCGAGAGCAAACCACAAGCAGTATTTAAATATCTTCCCAAATTAAATATAGAAACCAACTCGTCAATATTGAAACCCTTACTAAAATGACTATCAAAAAGGCAATTTTCTTTAATTGTTAGATAGGGACTTATTCCTGTTTGATGACCAATAACACAGAGCTCACGTTGATAAGCAGCTAAATCATTATAAATTTCTTGATCTTGATACTTAACCAGGCCTAAAGACGGACGATACAAACCCGCTAATATTTTAAGTAAGGTTGTTTTTCCTGCACCGTTAGCCCCGTGAATATGTAATAAATCGCCTCTCTGCAGAGTAAAGTTAATGTGGTGTAATAAAGGTCGCTCTTGATAGTCAAAAGCAAGATCAATGAGTTGAAGTAGAGGCATATTATTTAAATCACAGGATCGATTTGATAGCCGGGGCTAAAACGAATGATCTTATCAGAGCCAAGGCAGAAAGAAAAACAAAACACATTATTCTTGCGAACTTCCTTGATGAACGCCATAATCGTTCTTTTTTAAACGGAAAATGCAACGATGGAATTTTTGAGTCAATATGGTTTATTTCTTTTAAAAACCTTAACTGTAGTCATTGCCCTATTAGTAATTTTTGCAGGCTTTTTTTCTATGAGCCGCAAACCTAAACCTAAATTAGAAATACATTCCCTTAATGAGCAATATGAGCATGTAAACAGCTTAATGTCTAAAGAGGTATTGGGTGAGAAGATTAAAAAGGTAAAAAAATCTAAAGAAAAGAAACCTACATTATATCTGATTGATTTTAAAGGCGATATAAAAGCAACTCAGGTGGAGCAATTGCGTGAAGAAATCACCTCAATTTTAACTGTAGCAAAATCTGATGATGAAGTCGTGATTCGCATTGAAAGCCCCGGGGGCTCAGTTAATGGTTATGGTTTAGCTGCCGCTCAATTACAACGGCTCCGGGACCGTAACATCCCTTTAACAGCCTGCATTGATAAAGTGGCCGCCAGTGGGGGTTATTTGATGGCTTGTGTCGCCAATAAGATTGTTGCAGCCCCCTTTTCTATTATCGGTTCGATTGGCGTGGTAGCACAGATTCCTAATTTTCATCGGTGGCTTAAGAAAAATAACATTGATGTAGAACTTCTTACCGCTGGTGAATACAAGCGTACGCTCACTCTTTTCGGCGAAAATACAGATAAAGATAGAGAAAAATTCCAAGAAGACTTAGAAAAAATACATACGGCATTTAGACAATATGTGCTCGCCAATCGCAGCCAACTTAATATTGATGAAGTATCCACCGGCGAGCATTGGTTAGCAAAAGATGCTTTTGATTTACGCTTAGTCGATGTATTACAAACTAGTGATGACTACCTCATTAGTAAAATAAATCAATTTAAAGCATTTAAAGTATGTGCACATCCAAAAGAACCATTAATTAATAAAGTGTTAAAGCCAGCAATGCAATTAATGCACCCCTGGGCCTGACTTAAAATCCTCTAGAAGTCTTAGCCTTATGACTTCTAGAGGATGGATATTCTCTTAAAACACCGGAATTTCATAGCCATTGAAGAACCTAACTAGTTCTAAACAAAATACAAATATGGTATATAATTAAATAATAACAACTTTATCAAGGGAGTTGACGATGAGCGATTTCAAATCTAAATTACCCGATTTAAAAGAACTAGGTTCTATGACCTCTAAACTATTCAGCGGTCTTAAAACTACAGTAAATGAAATAATTCATGATTACAAAGAGAAAAGGGCTGAGGAAGAAGCTAAGGCACAAGCCGATGAGGCATTGAGAGCTAAAGAAGCACCAGTTCAAGAAACAGTGGTGAAAGAAACGGTAGTTACAGAAACCACAGTTAAAGCCGAAACCCCTATTCCCCCTGCTGAGCCAGTTAAACCGGTCGAGCCACCACCTCCAATTGTGGCGGAAGAAGAAAAAGAAGATGAGAATAAAGCTTTATAATCATTTTCCAGATTCAATAATTCAATAGGCGCCAAGTCATCCCGGGGTAGAGTCTTGGCGTATACTTTATTGAAACTTGTCTTTGGTTCAGTTGGTTTAAAAATTAGCGCTCAACACGCTCAGGCCTAGTGAGGCCATATTTGCGCATTTTTTCCACTAAAGTAGTCCGGCGCATATTAAGATAACTTGCAGCCCTAGCCACTACCCAATCAGCATCTTCCAGTGCTTGAGTGATAAGGCTTAGTTCTGTTTTGACCAAATGTTCTTTCAGATCAATACCCTCAGCACTTATTGGCTCTGAATTCATGATCCCCAATAAAGCGGCACGTTCACTCATTGTTGAGCCTAGTTCATTTGACTCAGGCATACATTCGCCTTGAAAACGACGTGGTAAATCAGTTTTACTTACGGTCCCATTGGGGTATAGAATCGCTAAACGCTCTGCCAAATTGGCAAGCTCTCTAACGTTTCCAGGCCAATTATAATGAGTTAAAGAATCCATGGCCTCTGCAAGCAAATGCACTACAGGCCCAGGGCCACCTCATGAAAAAAATCTAGCTTAAATCGGTAAATAATGAGAGGCTAGCTTCATTTAAATGGATATAGGAATGAAGCTGGAAGAAGGATTTTTAGATTTTTTTATTTCACTTGA
>NZ_RZGQ01000120.1 GCF_003989735.1 Legionella sp. km772
ATCAAATAATCACTATAAAGATCAAGCATATCCATTTAATTCCCTCCCTAAAATTAAGGGCGGAATTCTAATGCTTTTTAGTCAAACTACAAGTTTATGTGCGTAACATGAGTTAATTACTCTAGTGACCTATTTTTCTTAAAACATCAAGTTTCCTTATTAACACTTCGCTTGATTAAATGGGAGAATATTTGCTTCTTAAAAGATCAACGAGCACTTCCTAAACAGGGATGAACAAGGTTTTAAATTTACATCTCCTAAGATAAAATCGGTGTTACTTGAAAAGTTTCATACAGAAACAATCCCTAAGGACATATAATGAATGGACTCACGGTAAAACTGTTTTTTATTGCATTGGTAGTATTTATTGCAACAGATATGCTTTGGTTGGGCTTTATTGCTAAGAACCTCTATTTTCAACATTACAAACCCTGGTTAAACTTAGTAGACGGCCAATTAAAACCACTTTGGTGGGCCACACTAATGGTGTATCTGTTGTTTGCATTTAGCGTTATAGTATTCATTATTCCTTTAGCAAACAACTCTCCTTTTTGGGCTGCATGTTACGGAGCTGCGCTTGGTACAGTTATCTATGGGGTCTATGATTTTACCTGTCTTGCTATTTTTAAGGATTTTCCGGTGGACATCGGACTTTTAGATTGGCTTTGGGGTATAGTGCTTTGCTCATGGAGCTCTTTTATAACCTGTTATTTAGGTAGTTATTTTAAATAGAATCGTCTATACAGGTTCTATATAAGCCAGCATCATAGCCGCCTTAAAAAGAATTTCCTTTTTCTTTCTTGATCCATTGTACCCCAGTAATGAGAAGTGTAATAAATGTGCGGATTTGCTTGCAAGTTTATCATTAGCCTTGAGCCATGCAACTCCAGTAAAGCGAATTAGACGGGCATGGCTGCTCTCTTATTATTACTCACTTTTCCTAGTTAATTTTGCAAAAACTTTATGGCCTATACTTTCGCCAAATAAAGAAGAATATGCTTTATAATCTCAGATATAACCGCAGTACAATAGGGGGTAATCCACCGCTCTATTTCATTAGAAGAGAAGCGCATTACAACTGCTCAATTATTTGACAATACCATCTGATGTACTATAATTAAAAATGTAGACACAAATCGGCCTTGTGCCTGAACCGAGTCTATTTCGAAGCCACCTTAGGGTGGTTTCGTCGTTTTAACATTCTGAATAATTAAAACAAGACATTACTTACACAAGCTCACGCCATGATGCGTAGGCCAATTTACAATTATTCGCTAAGCTTAAATCAGTACGAGGAAAGACAGCCGCTAGGTCGAAAGGATCTTTGAGCCCTCACGGACGATGCCACAAAGAAGTGGGCTTTTTTCTCGGAACTCCTTATCCTAAGGTACTTAAATCGATAATCTCTTTATTGGATTTATTCCTTATAAAACTCAAACGATTTTATACGCATCATAATGATGAAATGCTTTTTTAAGAGGCAATTCATTCCACTGATTTAATCCGACTCCATGAGGGATAGAGCCTAAAAAACCCATTGCTGGAAAATAAAAATTGATTCTTTTTATTCACCGGACAATGATCTTTAATGGCAATAGCTTCAGAATACGGCCAACTGGCTTTCCTGATATTCAAGGTCTTAACCCATACGGGATTTATTATTGCAATAATTATCCACTTGCTCAGGCGCCACCTCCTGTACTTGAGAACCAAAAAAGCGATGCAGATTACCTTGGGTCTGCCCAAGGTAAAAGGAGAGGTTGGTAAGGCCATCAAGCTTTAAGGCATGATAGTGGTCAGAGGTATTCGGGGCATTAGGGTCAAGGGCCAGCCAGGAGTTGACTGTATCTTTAAATGAGCTGGTAAACGAATCCCCGTATTTCTGAGTTAATTGAGCTAGGCATTGGGCTTGCTCCTCAGTGCTGAAATTAAGGCAGGCAAGTGGCTTAGCACTGTCTGGGTCTAGGGTACTGATGTACTCCTTATAAGCCTCATTCATAGCCTCTTTGTTGTTCAGGGTTGCTATTTTGGTTTTAAATAAACTTAAGGCAAAATCACGCACTTCTTGCTTGATGTCGTCGTCAGTAAGTAGTTTTAGTAAAGGGTGGCCGATTACTGATTGGAATAAGCGGCGTTTGACTCCGGAATAACACGAAGGCTTATCACCCTCTAAATCATCGTATTCTTCCCAAACACCCTTATTTAAACGGGTTTTATTCCAATTATGTGCCCGACCATTGAGCATCAACTCACGGATAAAATGCTCAATACGCCCTTCTAGCGTATGGCCATCGGTAGGTGGGATAGCTTCATCTTTTGCGGCCAGCCAGCAGAGGGCAATTAGGAACTGGTATTCTGCAAAAGTAGACCATTTTAGGCTTCGGTCTTGTCCATCCACATAGACGTAAGAAGCCTGTTGATGCATCCAGTAATTGGGTTTAGACAGATAACGCCAAGCACTGTGATAGGGGTTTTTATAGTATGCTTTTAGCGCTTCTTCTTGCTGCTTTGGACTTAACGCTAATGCCCTAAATTGACTAAAGTCAAGCGGTAGTTCAATGGGTCGAACTTCTTCTTCGCTTACGAGACTGGCGGGATTTTGTTGGTAATGGGCACTTAAGTAGTTTCTTAAATCGTTCATAATCTCAGCCGCGCCAGCCGCCTCAATTAGCGGCTTGTAGTGCTTGATTGCTTGCTCTAAGCGCTTTTGTTCCCCTTGGGTTAAGGCGTATATCGAAGATTCACGGTCACGCGCGAGCCTGCTTAAATCCAATTGGCCACGTGCTTCATTACGATAATAGTTATTTTGTTCTGCTAAAGCGCGTACCAAAGGAAGGCTTAAAAGTAAGACTGTCGCATCGCTATTGCCGAGGTGACAAGCAAGGCGCAGTAGTTCATTAGAGCCACCTTCATTAAGTTCTTGGTGGGCTAAGTTTTTTACCGCCGGAATCGTTAATAAAAAGCGTAGCTCATCGACATTCGGCTCTGCATCGGCGTAATCGCGTCTAACACCGCGGCGGATTAAATTACGAAGCAAGTAAAAACAACGGGGCGCTTCCTCGGCCTCTACATCAAAAACACCAGCAGGATGGGTTTGTTCATAGGCCTCTTTACGCCCCTTTAATCCCTCGAGTTGTGCAGCTACAAAGGCATAAACATACATTTGACCGTATTCGCAGTCATGAGATTCAAAGTAAGCAAGACCAGCGTCAAAATACCAATATATGCACACACAAATTAATTAATTCACTTAAAAAAGAATATCGTCTTTTAAATATCTTTTTGAATTAAATTCATTCTTGGCCCTACCCTTATCCCTCACCACACTGCAAGCATTCATAAATCAAGACCATTTTACTCTTCCAAATAGGCGATGGCGTGAGCGCCATGCATTAACTTAATTTTTCTTGCAAACACACTGGAACAGTTCTAAGCATTCCACCTAGGAGGCCAATAAATAACGAAAATCACGGTGTATGCACAGACTTATCCACAGAAATTGTGGATATCTTGGCTTTAAGTTTGCGAGGGAAAAATCACAATAAATCAATAAACACAAGGGGTTTTGCGTCTGTTCGTATTTTTTGTAGGATTTTGAGGGTTGTAACTATTGACAATTATCCACAGTGGCTAATTGGGATGGATAGAATAAAACTGCAAGATAATAACCAAATAAAAAAGAAAAAAACAGTCTTGACGCCCACTTTTTTTAAATCTTTTTGAAGAAACAACAAAGATCTAACCCTCCTCGGAGTTGATGCGCACAACCGGTTAGAAAATTAGGCGTTCTGCACCATAGAATACCGCCCCCTGGCCTTGATGATGACTTGGGATAAAGCCGTCCCACCCCATCTTACTGATAAACCTGCTCATTAAGCCAGGGATACTCCTCCAGAGACAGCGCGCAGCAACTTTTGAACAAGATGCGCGAGTTATGGTATTCTTAATAGCCTGCGCTTACCTATTGATTTTAGCATGACTAACTACACCCTATCCGTGACAGAGCTTGCATTGCCCTCCCCACGAGTAGGCAGCATTGATACTTATTCAGGCTTTGCTCTCTCGTCTCAACTAGCGATTAAAACGCATCAATATTTCCAACTCCAACAAACTAAACAAAATCCTGATTATCAAGCTGAAGTAGAAACTCGCCACACGTTTAAATTTAAAGGCTATAGTTTTACGCTGTCGGGGCGTATGGATGGGGTTTATTATGAAAATCCCCTTCGTATTGAAGAGATTAAAACCGCCTTTGACCCTCTAAAATTAATTGAACTTCTTAAAGAGAGCAGCTTTACTCATCCTTATTGGTTACAACTGCAAGTCTATGGCTACCTACACTATTTAAAAACAAAGCAAATTCCTAAACTTAATTTATTAGTTATCTCCTTAAGGAATAAGAAAAAAACTTATCCCCTGCCTTTTGATTTGGATATACAAGCCTTTGAGCTTTGGTTAACTCGACGTTTAAAAGAACTGGTTCGAGAAATTGAAGAATCTCAAAAGCGCATAAAACGACGCCAAGCGCTTCATAAGCAGTGCCTATTTCCCTATGATGCCCCTCGTACACAACAAAAAGAATTAATGGATGTTGTTTCACATCATATGGCGCACAAAAAGCCCATGTTGATTCAAGCCCCTACAGGCCTTGGTAAAACCTTAGGCATTCTTTACCCCACTTTAAAAGAATCATTAAAGAGAGGCCAAAAAACCATTTACCTTACCCCTAAAAACTCTCAGCATCACATTGCGCTCAACAGTGTGCAATTACTCCAAGCTAAAGGAGCCGGCTGTAAAACACTGGTCTTAACCGCAAAAAGAAAGATTTGTATGAAAAACGAACCGCTTTGTGCAAGTCACTACTGTGAGTTTGCTGAAAATCACTACAGCAAGATGGTTGATAACCAGCTAATCCAAAAAGCGCAGAAGAAAAAAAATTTAGGTGAAGCTTTTTTTAAAAAAATGGCTAGAGAGTATCAAGTCTGCCCCTATGAATTACAAATGGATTGTATTGCCTTAGCGGATGTAGTTATTGGCGATTATAACTATGTCTTCTCATCCACCCCAAGTCCTTCACGGGTGACCAAAATTCCCCTAGGAGAACATGAAAAACCTAATTTAGTGATTGATGAGGTACACAACTTACCGGCACGGGGCATGGATTATTTCTCTCCTATCCTACAGGTCAGTTTTTTTGAATCCTATCTTAGCAATCTTGAACGCTACCCGCACCGTTTTAAAGACAAACTAATAGAGCGAGTCAGTCAATGTATAAGCCTCATTCACCAATGCGCTTTGCCAGGAGTACTCACTCCCCATCCGGTTAAACTCTCAGAAAAAATTTTTAAAGAACAAGAGGAGCGTTTAAATCAATTGTTGACCGAATATTTAGAATCCGATTTAAACATTGAAACCAATGACCCGATTTTAAGATTAGTAAATTATTGGTATGAATTCACCACAGCCTTAGAATGTATTAATCAAGAACAAGAGGAGTTTTTTATATTCTTCCATCCTAAACTGAACCAACTAAAAATTGCTTGTTTTGATGCCTCGTCTTTTTTAAAAGAACATTATCCTCAATTCCAACAAGTGATCGGTTTTTCCGCCACCTTAAAGCCCTTTTCCTATTACAGTCAATTAATAGGTTTAAACACCAATAGCCTCCATACGGAGGAATTCTTATCACCTTTCTCATCAGCCAATCGAAAATTATTAGTGATTCCGCAAGTCTCCACTAAATACAAAGACCGGACAGCAAATTATTTAAAAATTGTGGAAGTCATTAATCGGATTAGTCATTTAAAAAAAGGAAATTATTTTGTCTTCTTTCCAAGTTTTGAGTTTTTAGAGCAGGTTTTTAAATTAATGCCTCAAAGCGATTTTACTTTGTTACGTCAAGAGCGAATAATGACCTCAGCGCAGATCGATAGTCTGTTAAAGCAACTTAAAAAAGTGGATAAACATCATTTATTTTTTGCAGTTCAAGGAGGTCTATTCTCAGAAGGAATAGATTATGTGGGCGAGATGGCCATCGGTGCTTTTATCATTGGCCCCCCTCTACCCAATTATGACTGGGAGCGCGAGCAGATGAAGGGCTATTACCAGAAACGCTACAATGCAGGCAAAGAGTACGCCTATATCTACCCCGCTATGGCCAAAGCCATCCAAGCGGCAGGGCGCGTAATTCGCACCGAAACCGATAGAGGGCTTATTGTCCTTTTGGATAACCGCTTTTTGGATCCTCAATATAACCAATGTATGCCCAAAGATTGGTTTAAAACCCATCCAAAAGAACTTATATCCAATGCTATTTTAAAGGATATTAAACAGTTTTGGGAACAACAGGAAATAAGTACCAAAGTTTTTTGACAGGAAGCAAAAAGCCGTTTAAAGTCTTTTTCTCTTCCAGAGTGAACGCAGTATGAACACAGATAATCTACTAGAAAGAACGATTGTAATCCTTGATTGTCAAACCACGGGAATGCATCCCAACACAGGACGGATTTTGCAAATCGGTTGGGCTTTATATAACCCTCAGGATTTAGATTTAATTTCTATTGAGAAAAGAACCATAAAACTTCCACCTGAGGTGGAACTACCCAATAAAATAAAAAAAATGCTGCACCTTAGTGAAGATGACTTAGCACAAAGCAAAGAGCCTAAAGAAGTTTATGACGAATTGCAGTCCCTATTAAACAATTTGGAGGACAGTCCTATTGTTCTTGCTCATTATGCTCAATTCGAACAAAGCTTTTTAAAATCTTTTTACTTTGAGCACATCCAAAGTGATGAATTAAATTTTCAATTACTCTGCTCTCAAAAAATAGCCAAACGCCTCTTGCCTAACTTACCGAGCCATAACTTAAAAGCCTTAGCAGGGTTTTATCAATTAGCTAATACAAGGAAAAATGAGGTCAGCTCTCATGTGAAAATGACTTATCATGTGTGGCAGCAGCTCATCCCCTTGCTCATGCAAGAAAATATCACCACTTATTCAGCCTTAAGTACTTGGCTAAACTCTAAAATCTCCCCTACCGCCCCTCCTCATTACCAGTACAATATCGAGCGCCTTACGCGTTTAGAGCTTCCAGAAACACCGGGCGTCTATCATATGCTGGATAAAGAAGGCGCAATTCTCTATGTAGGAAAAGCGACCTCACTGAAGGCACGAGTTAACTCCTATTTTAGAGGCGTGAAAAATCGCGATCGGAGAAAACTCGAAATGCTGACACAAGTTTGGAATATACATACTTTTGAATGTGAAACTCCATTAGAAGCGGCTCTTCTAGAATCGGATGATATTAAAAAATGGGATCCGCCTTATAACCTTTTACTAAAAGAGAATAACCGAAGGATTATTTTTTATAATAAAGAGTTTAGCCACTATTCAGAACATCAAGATGCTGTTTTTTTTAAGGGACCTTTTAAACCAGCTGACTCCCTCAATCATTTAATGGAATTAATTAAGGCCATTCAAAACCGAAGTAAATTACCTTATGAAGAAGAAATCCACTCTGACATTATTGAACGCGCTTGGACTCTTTTTTGCAAATCACACCAACTCGATGTCGGTTTATTAAATGAAACGAATTGGCGAGTATTTTTTTATGTAGGCTACAAATTGCTAGGGCAATTTGAACAGCACCACGGTAGAGGTAATTTCGAACAGTGGTGGCTTACTAAAAAGAAAACCCAAGACCTAGAAGAACTTAGTTTAGAACAGCTAATCGCTGAAAAAATTAGCCGCTATTTTATAAGAGCGGGTGAAGAGCTGCGCAAGAATATTGCGTTAAGGCAGTTAATGAATTGTACCTTACTCATTCGCTCGTCTCAAAAAAAATTGAGGCTTTTAAAAGGTGAGTTGATTAAGGGAGCCTCCATGAACTCATCTAATACAGGCTCATTTACTTTGACTCATTATGATAGGCTTTGTATTTTACTGTCTGCTAAAAAGAAAAAATTACTTACTCTTTTGTGATTCACGCCCCTCAAAACAAGACATTTCTTACACGACAATAGGCGAATTAGAGTATTTATCTTTTAAAGGGTTCGCTATGATTGGGACAGTACGAGGAAGACAGCGGATGTCTTATAAGGATTATTTGCGCGCATCAAGGATGATGCACTACCACAGGGAGGTGGTCTGTCTCCTCGGAACACCTAATCAAACGGCAATCGTCTCATCCCTACACTTTTTCAGAATAATTAGCTAGGTCCGGGGATCTGGAACAAAATTCAGGAAAAATAAGAGCTATTCCCGGTTTGTTAGTTCATTCACCTTACTCTCAGAATGGCTTATCCACAAGTCCATAGGCCAGGAGAGC
>NZ_RZGQ01000121.1 GCF_003989735.1 Legionella sp. km772
TCCCATCTCGAACTCAGTAGTGAAACATTCCTGCGCCAATGATAGTGTGAGGTCTCCTCATGCGAAAGTAGGGCATCGCCAGGGCTTTATTCCTAAAAGCGGCTTCTTAGCCGCTTTTTTTATTTCCTGCGAAAATAAGAAATAAACTATTCACGCGCACCCTTTTCTTGCGGACTTGGAAATTAATTGCGCCATCATCTCCCGTTTAAGTTGAGTGAAGCTGCCTCGCCAAGCCCTAAGGCTATTAAGCAATTTTACCATTAAGGCTCACAGTGCGTTGATGTATGCCCACATTGACCATTATCATAGAATTCGCATTGGAAATTTTCGGCGCCACTAATATAACTGTTATTGCAGGTGCTCGATGAAAGATTATTACAGCTGCTAACAGCATTGCCTTTGCACATCACTGTTGTAGAGGATACACAAGCTCCGCCACCATCAATACAACTGCCCCCGCTCCATTGGCATTGGATATTACTCGTTCCACTTAAATAAGCGTTCTGACAACTGCTTTCGCTAGTCATATTACTACATGCGCTAGTCGCTGTTCCAACACAGTTGGTTGCATACACTGACCCCAACATGCTGAACCCAGAGAGTACTACCACAAAACGTTTCATAATTATTCCTTTTTAGTTCATTCATTCTAAATTTAGTTTAAAAACGCAATTATTCAAATTGCTACGAAAAATAGGTGAAGTACTTTGAGAATAACTTAAGTAGGATTTAGATATTAATTACCTAGAGTGTGGTCCATAATAGATTCGCCCCGATTATCGTTGTTGTAGTTATATCGGATATTAACTATCCCTACCGGTCACCCCTACACATTTTATTATCAAGACAGTTTTAGGCGTTCTCGCTTTGTCTGTGTAGGTGACGGCCTATAGTTAAATTTTTTTTAGCAAAGCGGATTTCCAAAAATCATTTAAAAGCTCATTTACTTCTCGCCAATCTATTGTTTTTTAGATTGGAAATGCTTTATTATCTACAATAATGGAAAAAAATAAACAATCAAAAAATCACTTTCATTAAAATTTATATTTAACCGAACATCCGAAGGGACTTAGCAGCTTCATGTTAGCAGAACAAATTAAAAAATTTATCAGCGATTTAGCGTCCAAATGCGTGCTTCCGATTGACAGCGAACTGCATAAACAATTAGATTCTTATTTTGCACTTAAAGACAGCAAAACGAGTTTAAGCGCTGAAGATTATCGTGTTTTAGAAGAGATATTTGCGCGGCGCCGCGCAGCTATTAAATTAACAATGGATGATTATACCATTGTAATTGATGGCGCCAATCAACTTTGGACCAATTTAGCTAAAGAGCTTGCTGCTGCATCAGGTAAAACCTATATTAAAATATTATTCCCAGATATAACTAATATTGTTGATCCCATCAGTTTGTCTGCCTTAAATGAAACGACCAATACGGATAATCTGTATTTAGGCCCAGACGGGCGTTCCTTGTATAGAAAATTTGGCTTATGCGAGCATTTAGTGGCTAATTTAAAGAAATTCGATAAAGAAGAATTAAGTGGCGCCAATGTCCTTTCCACTAAACGGCTTGACTCTCATGATCCACTTACTCACTTAACGGTCGAGGAGTTGGCCCGTCTGAACGCTTGTAAGTCAAATAGAGCGATTGAAGTTGAACGGATACCATACCTTAATTTTTGGGATTTTTTAAATACACGGGTGTTTACTAAATTAAATCCAACGAATGAGCTCCCTCTCTCTTTGATGGCCTATTTTCTCCCTTTAATTGGGCAATATTTCACGTTGCAGGTATCAGGCCAACCTTTTGAACAATTTAAAGAGGAACTTAATAACTTTTTAACTCATTTATATAAACATGATAAAGAGGAAATAAATCAATTTTATGGCCTTCATTTTGAAATTAGCGGTAAAAAATATTATCTGCTTGATTTCTTAATTGAACTAAACAACGCAACAGACTATAACCTAGATACAAAATTAAAAGGCCTGCTCAATGCCTTATATGCTTTAAACCCAGCCTTGTATTTGAAAACGCCCGGGGCTTCATCATTATATTGCAGTGCTAAACCAGTTTTGGACGGCTCCGCGCTTAATCGATGCCGTTTATTTCTGCTGTCTTTATTCAGTTATAATTTTAATTGTGATTTTTGGAATAAAACCCGTATCAGTATTTGCGATAAAGAGAACGAAGTTCCTAGTCAGGTGGCGCAGCTTTATAAGCGCTTTTCTTCAGCTATTTCTGCCAGTAATGAAGAAGAGATGGTCCGCGTTTATGAGGCGGTTATGGACGAGACTGTTGCTGCTCAAGCTAAAGCAAGCTCGTGGTCTAAAATCTGGGCCTGTATAGCGCCTTCGTCCTTCTCAACTTGGTTTGAAGCAGTAAAAACTGATTCCCTAGGATTACAGTGGTATGACCCGAAATTAATTGTCCATGCTTTGATAAATTTCCGAGCCCCCACAGCTGCGATAGGCTGTATTGTTGAGGGTTTTTTAGATGAGGCAATTAGAACCTATTGTCAAAATCCTCCTATATCTAGATTCCAAAAACATATGCGGATTAATCTTTTGTTTAATCAACTCTTAAATGACTTGGAGTCGGCGCCAGAGCGAGATGTCCTCTTGCAGTTATTAGACTTAGCTGCAACCCAAGATTATCGCGCTTCGTTCATCAATAATTGCATCCATTACCTTGGTCACCGCTTACAAAAAATTAATGGTAATAGAACTGGAGATGCGCGAGTAAGCTTTTTTGCGGGTTCGCGTTCAGTGGAGCAGCTTAAAACTAAAATTGCAGCGGAGCGTTACCTCAGTGTGAGTGAGGTAGTTGAGGAATATCGCAAGGAGCTAGAAGAGAGTAGTGAAGGCTTATCCACTTCTAGGCCGGAAAGAAGAAAAAGCTTGCTTAAGTATATTTATGATCGCCAATCACCTATTCTTACGCGTGAAGAGGAAATAGAGGCGGAAGAACGTGTTTCAGTGGAATTATTAATTAGGCGTTGATCTTCCTTGAGCCTACCCAGCCGAAGACTTACGGCCATGATTAATATTTAAGCTGGGCATATTGTGCACATAATTTAATAAAATTATTATATCTATTGGCTGATATTTTCCCATCTTTTACGGCAGCTACTAGAGCACAATGAGGGGTATCGGCATGAGTGCAATTGCGGAATTTACATTGGCCTAAATAGTGGGCAAATTCTTTATAGCCTTTAGCAATCGTACTGGAATCTATATCCCATAGGCTAAATTCGCGTACTCCAGGGGAGTCAATTAAAGCTCCACCACTGGGTAGATGGTAATAACAAGAATTACTGGTCGTATGCTTTCCAAGTTCTGAACCTAAAGAAATATCCCCGGTAATAATATTTTCTTCATGGGGAAGGACGCTGGCGATTAAAGAAGATTTTCCTACCCCGGATTGGCCTACAAATACACTGACTTGGTGGTTTAGAATTTTTTTTAAGTCCTCTACACTGGACGCTTGATTTTTGCTGATCATCAATAAGGGGTAATTTAAACCTTGGTAATCACTAAGCAGTTGCTGTTTAATTGCCTCACAGCTCAAATCTATTTTGTTTAATAAAATGACGGCATGTAATTTTAGGGTTTCTGCCATTACTAAATAGCTATCAAGTAGGGGCCAAGAAATTTCCGGTTTAGGGGCAACTACGATAATTAATTGAGTAATATTGGCCGCAACGGGTTTTTTTAGTCCTTTGGCTGTTGGCCGTGCCAACATACTGGCGCGTGGGTACAAGCTAACCACAACACCCTGATTGTTGCCTTCTGGTTGCCAGATAACGCGATCCCCTGCAACTACTACATCTAAGTTAGGGCGGATAGAACAACGAATCCGTTTACCTTGTTTGTCCTCAATTTCTACATGTTTACTAAAACGAGTAATAACCAAGCCATCGGCTAAAGAATCAATTTGATTGTCTTTATCATTCTGATAAGCTTGTTGTATTTTTTCAATACGAGTTGATTGTTGTTTATTAATTCGTCTTTTACTCATGGCGGTAAACTATATTATAATGATCGCATATTAATTAGTATTTGTTCTATCTTGGCTGAAGATAGCAAAATGTCAACTAATCTACACAAGGTTAATCCTATTTAATGAACATTTACTTGGTTGGTGGAGCTGTTCGCGACAAATTACTAGGGCTACCTATTAAAGAGCGTGATTGGGTCGTGGTGGGTGCAACACCTGATGAGTTACTCAAAATGAACTACCGCCAAGTCGGTCGCGATTTTCCGGTATTTTTACATCCAGAGACAAAAGAAGAATATGCTCTCGCTCGGACAGAACGAAAATCCTCACCGGGATATTATGGTTTTGATTGTAATTTCAGCAGCACAGTCACTTTAGAGGAGGATCTCGCCCGACGTGATTTAACCATCAATGCGATGGCTTTAGATGAACAGGGAGGGCTTATCGATCCGTATAGGGGCCGGGTTGACCTGGAGGCTAAACTACTGCGTCATGTATCACCTGCCTTTGTCGAAGATCCTGTGCGGGTATTAAGAGTGGCGCGTTTTGCGGCGCGCTTCTATCATTTGGGTTTCAGGCTTGCTAACGAAACCCGATCCCTAATGTATGCGATGGTGCAAAATGGCGAGTTAGAACATCTTGTCCCGGAACGAGTATGGCAAGAATGGCATAAAAGTTTTTTAGAAAAAAATCCGGAGCAATTTATTCTTACTTTACGCTCTTGTGGTGCTTTAGCTGTTATCCTCCCCGAAATTGATCAACTATTTGGAGTTCCTAATCCTTATAAACACCACCCAGAGATTGATAGTGGGGTTCATAGCTTAATGGTTTTAGAAGCTGCGGTGCAATTAAGCGAAGATCCAGTAACACGTTTTGCAGCCTTAGTGCATGATTTAGGGAAGGCCTTAAGCCCTATGGCGTCTTGGCCTAGGCATCATGGGCATGAAGAGCGCGGGGTTCCTGTGATTGAGGCCTTATGTTCACGCTTAAGAATTCCTAATGATTATCGCAGCTTGGCGGTGATGGTGTCGCGATTCCATTTATTGATCCATCGCATTACTGAGTTGCGTGCTGCAACTATTGTCAGTATTTTAGATAGTATTGATGCCTTCCGTCGACCACAATTATTTGCCGCTTTAGTAATAGCTTGCCAAGCTGACTCCGCTGGACGAGGTAAAGCGGTTGAGTATCACCAAGCAGGGAGATGGCAAAGTGTTTTCGAGGCGGCAACTAAAGTAAATGTTAAATCAGTGATTGATGAAGGTTATCAAGGACATGCAATCAAACATGAATTACACCAGCGACGCATCGCTAGTGTTGAATTAATTACAAATACTTGGAAAACGAATGAAAAATAACCATAATTTAATTTGGATTGATCTGGAAATGACCGGACTTGAGCCTGAACATGATAGGATCATAGAAATTGCAACCGTGGTCACGGATGCGCATTTAAATATTTTGGGAGAAGGTCCGGTTTTAGCAGTATCCCAGCCTAAATCCTTATTAGACAACATGGATTCTTGGAATACCCGCCAACATAACCAATCGGGATTGGTGGCGCGAGTGTTAGAGGATAGTGTTAGTGAGGCGGAGGCAGAACAGCGGACTATTAAGTTTTTAGAGCAATACTTGGATAAGGGAAAATCACCTATGTGTGGCAACAGCATTTGCCAAGATAGACGATTTTTATATAAATATATGCCTAAGCTTGCTGCCTTTTTCCATTATCGCAATTTAGACGTAAGTACTTTAAAAGAATTAGCTATTCGTTGGAAACCGGAAATTCTCAATGGTATTACTAAGGAGTCGAAACATTTAGCTTTAGATGATATTAAAGATTCCATCAATGAATTGGCCTATTATCGAACTCATTTTATTAATTGTGCGGATGTAAAAAGTGATTAACAGAGAACGTTTAGAATTACCCAATGGGGCGAATAAATTATTACTCCACTCCTGCTGTGCGCCTTGCTCGGGGGAAGTGATGGAAGCTTTAATTTATTCCGAGATTGACTTTACCATTTTTTTCTACAACCCTAATATTCACCCCTTGCAAGAATATGAAATTAGAAAGGAAGAGAATAAACGATTTGCCATAAAGCATAACATTCCCTTTATTGATGCTGACTATGATAAAGATAATTGGTTTGAGCGCGCAAAAGGGATGGAGTGGGAGCCTGAACGCGGCAAACGTTGTACTATGTGTTTTGATATGCGGTTTGAGCGAACTGCTTTTTATGCCTATGAGCATGGCTTTCCGGTAATTAGTAGTTCTTTAGGCATTTCACGCTGGAAGGATATGAATCAAATTAATGACAGTGGCGTGCGTGCTGCGAGTCGCTATCCCGAATTGATTTATTGGACCTATAATTGGCGGAAAAATGGTGGCGGCGAACGTATGTATCAAATCGCCAAACGAGAAGAGTTTTATAAGCAAGAATATTGCGGCTGCGTTTACTCCTTACGTGATACGAATGCGTGGCGGCGGGAAAAAACCAGGGATCGAATTAAAATTGGGATTAATTACTATACGGAAGGACAATCTTAATGTCACATGCACACCATGATCATGATGGTCACAGTCATCCAGCGCCAGCAACCTATGATAAGGCATTTTTTATTTCCATTTTAGCTAATGGTGGATTTGTGGTGTTGCAAATTATTTATGCCTACATCGCCAACTCCACTAGTTTACTTGCTGATGCTTTCCATAATCTAGGGGATGTTTTAGGTTTAATCTTGGCTTGGATTGCTATGGGGCTGATGAAAAAAAAACCTACGGAACGTAGGACCTATGGGCTGAAAAAAACCTCTATTTTAGCTGCTTTGCTTAATGGCTGCCTGCTCATTTTCACCTGTGGTATTATTGCCACCGAAGCAGTGTATAAATTTATCACGCCTAGCGAAACTCAAGCTTTATCCGTGATGATTGTGGCTGGAATTGGAATTATTGTTAATGGTACGACCGCATTATTATTCTTAAAAGGTTCTGATGATCTAAATATTCGCGGCGCTTATCTGCATTTATTTTATGATGCTTTGGTTTCGGTAGGAGTGGTGCTTTCTGCTGCTGTACTTTATTACACCCATTGGTTATGGTTAGACCCCGTGGTTGGGCTTTTAATAGCCCTTGTTATATTAAAAGGCACTTGGTCTTTATTTGCCGATAGTTTTCGGCTGATTATTGATGGTGTCCCAAGCTCTATTTCTTTGACCGAGGTAAGTAATTACTTCTTAGCAAAACCAGGAGTAAAGGGGCTTCATGATTTACACATTTGGGCGATGAGTACGCAAGAGAACGCCCTGTCAGTGCATCTATATATGCCAGAAGAGCACTTGACGGATGTTTTACGTGCCCAATGGATTGGTGAGTTAGAGGAGCAATTTGGCATCCAACACGTGACAATTCAGATCGAACGTACCGATGTCAATTGTAATGATACTTGTCATTAAGCTAAGAGAAAGCCTTAAGGTGGAATCCTTGAGGCAGAGCTCAACCAGAATAAAGTTAGGCGATCTTAGCGAATCGAAACGTTGATGGGACCGGTACCACCATCGTAAGTGAATACTCGATGGCTATTAGTACCCCAGCCTGGAATGAATAAGGATTGGTAAGTGCTAATAGTTAAACTTCCGCTGCTGTAATTTCCACCTCCTATTCCTGCACTTAAAAAGCCAGCAGAATTATTATTAAACTGAGCTTGATCAGCCGTAAATGAGAGCGTTCCGGAGCCGAAATTAATAGCCTCATAGCCAAAGGCTTGGTTACTGGCGAAATTGGCATTAAATTGGCTGTTTGATACTTTAATTAGCACGAGGCCACTGCCCTGGTTTGAGGCATAAAGTCCGGCAGCAATAGGGGCATTATCGCCTGTGGCCTTATTGTTATTAAGGCTCGAGTTAATTAGAGTAGCCTCTATCCTTCCTGAACTCGCATTATAGATTGATAAGCCAGTGGTTTGGTTGCTGTCACCGGATGTCGAATTATCATTAAACGAAGTAGCTCTGCTCTTCATGATTAATTTACCGGCACCGGTATTCAGTAGGTTCATCCCGTAGGCAGCAGCACCATTTCCAGTTTGACTATTCTTTTCAAAATGCGCATTATGGGTATTAATAACTCATGTTACGCACATAAACTTGTAGTTTGACTAAAAAGCATTAGAATTCCGCCCTTAATTTTAGGGAGGGAATTAAATGGATATGCTTGATCTTTATAGTGATTATTTGATTT
>NZ_RZGQ01000122.1 GCF_003989735.1 Legionella sp. km772
TCTCCTGGCCTATGGACTTGTGGATAAGCCATTCTGAGAGTAAGGTGAATGAACTAACAAACCGGGAATAGCTCTTATTTTTCCTGAATTTTGTTCCAGATCCCCGGACCTAGCTAACTCTCCAACTATGCTTTCTAAATAAAAACAATGATTATAGAAAACTCAACTATGAATAGTAGCCAATATACCACATAGCTTAATTTTAGGGAGTGAAAATTTTATTGAATTGACGTGCGCTTACAATGAAAAGCCCGTCATGGTTAATAAACCACCTGAATGGATTATTAATCCAGTGCCTTGTAGTTGATATTCTTTTATATATCTTCTTGTTTCATAAAATAATTTAGCAGAATAAATAGGCTCGCTTAACACCCCCTCTTCTTTGGCTAAGCGTTTTATTTCATTTTTAATCGTTTGATTAATCGATCCAAAAGCGCGGGCAGTGCTAGGATAAAAACAACGGAAGTTGTTAGGGTAGGCATTAATCCATTGGTTTAATTTTACGCTAAAAACCTCTTCTTGATCTGCGAGCAGCAAGACATGAATTAAGGCGGGGTGATTTATTTGGGCTAAACCATTAATCAAAGCAGCTGCTGCAAAGCCAGTACCTGCATCAACAAAGATATAGTCAAAATGAAATCCCAACTCTTTTTCATTTCGTTGTATATCCCAAGCAAGGCTCATCGCCCCATCCATTGCTTGTGGCACGTTAGCCCCTTCATTTAAAATAAAAGAACAGCGCTCCTGTGTTTTTAAATAGTCCAGGGCTAAAAGTTCTACCTCAAACCAAGACGATCTCTCAATCCACACAATATCTTTTTCTTCCAGAAACATTAAGCTTAATTTAAAATTTCCCTGGATCAGGCCATGTTTTGGTTTAAGTAAAAAAGCAGTGACTTTGAGCTGAAGTTCGCGAGCAATTTGTAAAGCAGCTAGCAAATTATTCGATTGAGGACCTGCAATAATAATTAAATGCTCAACCTCTTCTTTAACTAAAAAAGGAACAATACTTGAGTATTTTCTCAACTTAGTTCCACTGATCCCACAGCTTAACTCATCATCTCTTTTTACATAACAATTAAATTTTGGTGTAGAAAAACTCTGCAGCTGATGAACCCTACTTGTTAAATTCCACATCAATTATTTACTGTGTTCACGGATAAAATCTAAATGAGAATCAGAAGAGCTTTGTTCATTAAAGCGATAACCCTGCTCATTAAAATTTTTAAGTTGATCTACATTTTCAATTCGATTCTGAATTATATAACGAGCCATAAGTCCTCTCGCTTTTTTAGCATAAATACCAATCATTTTAACTTCATTATTCTTTTGCTCGTAAAAATTTATCGTAAGTATAGGATAAGTTAATTTTTTTTGTTGTACTACTTTAAAATATTCCGTAGAGGCTAAATTAATAAGGATAGGATGCTGATGTAAAGCCAATTGTTTATTTAAATAATCAGTAAGTAGCTCGCCCCAAAACTCATATAAATTAGCGCCATGCGGATTCTCTAACTTAACGCCCATTTCTAGACGATAGGGTTGGATGCTATCCATTGGTCTTAATAGGCCATATAAGCCAGAAAGAATAGCTAGATGGCTTTGTGCATACGCTAAGTCCTCCGGGCTTAAGCTTCTAGCTTGCAACCCTTGGTATACATCACCTTGAAATAACAATAAGGCCGGATAAGCAGCATTCAAAGGTAGGTTTTTAAAATAAAATTTTTGGTATCTATCGAAATTTAATTGGGCTAAGTCTGGCGATAAATCCATTAAATCAGCAATCTCCACCAAGGATTTAGTCTGCATTAATTTAATAAGAGTCTCGGCTTCCTTACCAAAAACAGGTGGTGTCATTGTTCCAGGGAAAGCAACAAAATTATTAAGTAGCTTTTTTGCTGGTGAGATTAAACTGAGCATGGTTACCCTTTATTACTTATGATCATTATTACAATGCTTGGTGTTTTACCATTCCCACTCTAGGTCGTTGCATGTAAATAACGACACGGGGACTTGTTTTTATTACGTCACCATTTTCGTCTACAATCTGTACTGCTATAGTATGAGTGCCTCGATAAATACCGTTGAGTTGAAACATTAAACTCTCTTGAGGATCGCCTTGTGCTTTACCATCAAAAATTATTTGCAGCTTATTGCCTGGAAATAATTTAGGTAATACCTCGGTAAACACTACTACATAGCCTTGATTATTACGGATTGTTGCTTGATCTTTAGGTTGAAGAATAGCAATTTTGCTGTATACCTTTTTATTTTTGCCACCTTCATTACTAATAGCAGGCATAGTTGCTGATGTGGTGGGCGCCGGTGTCGAATAACTCTGGGTTTGAATATTATTTATTGTTTCCGCACCGGAATGAGGTGTATCACTAAAATGCACGACACCTTGGCTGTCTGTCCACTTATAAACCTGCGCAGGCACAGCGCAGGTTATCAGGCTTAAGAAAACAGCAATGAGTTGTCTTAGCATGTTATTTTATCCTATAAACTATAATAGAGTTCAAATTCATAGGGATGAGTTAAGCTTCTAATTTTTGTGATTTCTTCTTCTTTTAGACTGATGTAGTTATTAATAAAGTCTTTGGAGAAGACATCACCTTGCAATAGGAACTCATGATCTGCCCTCAAATGCTCCATTGCTTGCTCAAGAGAAGAACAAACTGTTGGCACATCAACAAGCTCTTCTGGCGGTAAATCATAAAGATCTTTATCCATAGGTTGGCCAGGATGAATTTTCTTTTGGATACCGTCAATTCCTGCCATTGTCATTGCTGCAAATGCTAGGTAAGGGTTCGCAGTAGGATCTGGAAAACGAACTTCAATACGACGTGCCTTGGGGCTGCTCACGTGTGGAATACGAATAGCAGCTGAACGATTCCTTGCTGAGTACGCTAATAAAACAGGCGCTTCAAAACCTGGTACAAGACGCTTATAACTATTGGTGGATGGATTAGTAAAGGCGTTTAATGCTCGCGCATGTTTAATGATACCGCCAATATAATAAAGCGCTGTTTCTGAAAGTCCTGCATATTGATCGCCAGAAAATAGATTTACCCCATCTTTAGATAAAGATTGGTGGCAATGCATACCACTACCATTATCGCCAACTAAAGGTTTAGGCATAAAAGTAGCGGTTTTACCATAATTATGGGCCACGTTATGAATAACATATTTTAATATTTGAATTTCATCAGCTTTTAAAGTCAATGAATTAAAACGCGTCGCTACTTCACATTGGTTTGCAGTGGCTACTTCATGATGATGTGCTTCCACGACCAGACCCAGCGATTCAAGCGTCAAACAAATTGCTGAGCGGATATCATGAGAGGAATCCACAGGGGGTACTGGAAAATAACCACCTTTAATAGAAGGTCTATGTCCTATATTACCACCTTCCATTTCTTTACCAGAGTTCCATTGGGCTTCATCCGAATCAATTTTGTAAAACGACTCATTGATTTCAGTTTTCCATTGAACGTTATCAAATAAGAAAAATTCAGGTTCTGGTCCAAAAAGCACTGTATCGGCTATTCCTGTAGATTGTAAATACATTTCTGCACGTTGTGCTAATGAACGTGGGCAACGCTCATAACCCATCATTGTTTGTGGATCAACCACATTACAACGAATAAACAACGTATTGTCTTGATAAAATGGGTCAAATTTAACAGAATCTAAATCAGGCATTAAAGCTAAATCAGACTGATGTATTTTCTGCCAACCTTTAAAGGAAGAACCATCAATCATTTTACCATTTTCAATAAAATCACTATCTACTGCTGAAGCAGGGATCGTAATATGCTGCTCTTTACCTCTGATATCGGTAAATCTTAAATCTACAAATTTAGCATCATGTTCTTTAATCGCTTCAAGCACTACATTTTTTGTCATTATTCGCCTCCACAGTAATCTTAGGGTAGTGTACCTTAAGTGACTTATGAAACCCAATAGATTACACTTAATGTTTTTCATCTAATAAAAAAACTATGGGTGCCTACCAGTATTTAGCACTAAAAAAGAATGGCAGCTCCGATAAGGGTGTTATTGAAGCGGATTCAGAACGCCATGCCCGGCAATTGTTGCGTGAGCAGGGGTTAATTCCAACTCAAGTTCAAACCCTCACCCAGCAAAAAACTGGCGCTCACAGTAAAAGTAAAATTTCTGCAGCTGATTTAGCTTTAATGACCAGACAATTAGCCACCTTACTTGCAGCGGGCATTCCAGTTGAAGAATCACTTCGGGGAGTGAGTGAACAAACGGAAAAAGATAAAGTTAGAGAGCTCATTATTGGAATTAGAGCGAAGGTATTAGAGGGTTATGGACTAGCTCAAGCCATGGCACAATATCCAAATGCCTTTCCTGAATTGTATCGAGCTACTGTTGGGGCAGGAGAACAAACCGGCCGATTGGATTTGGTTTTAGAAAAATTAGCAGAGTACACCGAAAACCAGCAAACTACTCGGCAGAAAATTCAACAAGCCTTGATTTACCCTTTAATAATGATCATAGTCTCAGTGGGTATTATTAGTTTTCTTTTAACTTTTGTTGTCCCAAAAATTATTGAGGTTTTCACGAGCAGTGGTCAAACCCTCCCGGCCATGACTGAAGTACTAATTAGCTTAAGTGATTACGTAAAAAATTATGGCTTATACACTCTTCTGGCTTTAGTCACTTTATTGATTGCGTTTAAGAGAAGCTTGCACAACATTAAAGTAAAAACGCTTTGGCATCGACTATTACTTAAAATTCCTATAGTTTCCTATTTAATTAGAACCGTAAATGTTGCTCGCTATATTCACACTTTTGGTATTTTATTTGCAGCAGGCGTGAGCGTATTAGAGACTATGCGGGTATCTGCAAGCCTTGTTACTAATTTAATTATGCGCGAAGCCTTCGATACCGCGACCTTACGCGTTAGAGAAGGTGCGGGTATTAATGAGGCCTTAAAAGAAACTCATTTTATTAGCCCTATGGCTATTCATTTAATTGCAAGTGGTGAAAAGAGTGGCCAATTGTCAAGCATGATGGAGCGTGCAGCTAGCCATTTGGATAATGAAGTAAAGCGATTAATTGACACCTCACTCACCTTACTTGAACCTTTGGTTATTTTAATGATGGGAGCAGTGGTTTTGTTTATTGTTTTAGCCACTTTATTGCCCATTTTTTCTATGGAGCAATTAGTCACATAAGGTGGTCAGAAATTAGGAGTTATGCGATGCCCTAGCCATCCTATATTAATTAAGCTGATATGTTATAATTAGATTTTCATTTATTCAGGAATATAAAATGAATCGGCAAAATGGTTTCTCTTTAATCGAAATTATGGTTGTAGTAGTTATTTTAGGTATCCTCGCCTCTATTGTGGTACCGAAATTAATGAGCAGACCCGATGAGGCAAGAAAAGTAAAAGCCAAGCAAGATGTATTAGCAATTCAAAATGCTTTGGATCTTTATAAGTTAGATAATGGAACCTACCCAACAACAGACCAAGGTTTATCTGCCTTAGTAGAAAAGCCCACTTCGAATCCTATTCCTAGCAATTGGAAGCAAACTCTGAAATCCCTTCCTAAAGATCCCTGGGGAAGAGAATATCTCTATTTAAATCCAGGCCAACACGGTGATGTGGATGTATTTACTTTAGGTGCAGATGGCCAACCCGGCGGTACAGGAATAAATGCTGAGATTGGTAATTGGGATGAACATAAATAAGGGATTTACTTTAATTGAGATTTTAGTTGTTATTGTTATTATTGGCATTACCTTAGGTTTTGCCTTAATAGCTTTTGGTGATTTTGGCGAGAGTAAAAAAATAACTTATGCAGGGGAACAGGTAGAACATCTTTTACAATTAGCTCAACAACAAGCTATTTTAGAAAATAGCACCTTAGGCTTAAAAATCGATAATCAAAGCTATCAGATCCTTAAATTCCAAAACACCTCCCAATGGCGTACAGTCACCTCCAGACACTTATTATTTAAAATTCATTATCTACCTAAAGGGATGATTATAACTTTAAAAACAAGCAATCAAAAAAGTTCAAAAGACCCTGGTATTATTATTAACTCTTCCGGAGAAACCAATAGCTTTACCTTAATTTTTGGGACAAAAAAAGAACCAACTATCGCTGTACTCACAGGACAAGATAATGGCGAATTAAGTTTTAGCACGGCTACTAGCAATGGAAAATAATCACTTCAATAAAGGTTTTACCCTTATAGAGGTACTGCTTGCTCTGGCAATAATTGCTATCGCACTTACGGCTATTCTAAAAGCAACAGCACAAAATATTGAAAATACGCAACGAATTAAAGAAAAAACGATTAGTCATTGGGTTGCGATGCAAGGTGTGTCGATGATCCAATTGAAATTAGTCCAGGTCTCCACTACCCAGGAGTCCACACAAGTTACTACTATGCTCAATCAAAAATGGTATTGGCGTGTAAAAGTAGCTGAGACGCCCATAAAAAAAATGCAACAACTTACTATTTCAGTGAGTCAAAAACCAGCAGGACCTTTCTCTGAAGAATTAATTGCGTTTAGGTATTTACCATGATCAGATCCAAGGGATTTACTTTGCTTGAAATTTTAATTGCGCTTACCATTTTTGCAATATTAGCAACTATTACTTCATCATCACTGTACTATGCATTTACTACCCGAGAAAAAGTTAATCTGCAAGCCGACCGATTAAACGCTCTTCAATTAGCAGTTAGCATTATGCAACAAGACACCTCACAAATTGTTGATCGCGCTATTCGCGGAAACGAAATGCGTTTATTTCCGGTCATTGTGGGCCAACCTGAGTATATGGAGTTCACCCGAGATGGATTAACTAATCCTAAAAGCATTAATAAACGCAGTAGCTTAAAACGGGTTGCCTTTGCTTGTTTAGAAGGTAAATTGATCCACCGCACCTGGTCGACCTTAGACTCAATTGATCGCAATAAATATCAAGATAAAGTGTTAATCGATAATTTGGATGAATGCCACTTTAGTTATTTAAACCATAATTTACAATCCTTACCCGAATGGAGGGAACAAGCCCTAAGTTTAGATCAACGTGCTGAAACTTTCCCCACAGCCTTGCAGATTAGCTTAAGTTTAAAAGATTGGGGCAAAATGAGCTTATTATTTATCGTTCCAGAGGCTTTATATGCACCACAATAATAAAGGCGGAGCCTTACTCACGGCATTATTTATCATGACCTTAGTGGCTATTGTCGCCACAGCAATGAGTATTCGACTACAAGTTGATATCTACCGAACTCGTCTTTTAATAGCGCATGATAAATTATATTTAGCCTCACAAGCTCTAATGTTTTGGTCTTTTAATGAACTAAATAATAAAAATAATAAATTTACCACGATAAATGCTGAAGGGATGGTAAGCAAATACCCTAAAAAATTTGCGCTTATTTATAAAGAGGTAAAATTAACGGGGGGGCTTTATGATTTACAGGCTAAAATAAATCTTAATAATTTAACGGACAAAAAAGGTATTGCCCTTTTTCTTAATTTGCTAAATCAAATTTATCCTAAAGCTAATGATCAAGATAAGCTTAATATAATTGCAACTATTAAAGACTGGTTAAGTGCCTATGATTTGTCCCGCGGTAACGATGCATATACTGCCTATTACTTAGCCCAAACTCCCCCCTATTATCCAAGCCATCAACTCATAAAAAGTACCTCAGAATTTAGACTGTTGAAGGATATTGGTGCACAACAAAATGAACTTATTCAACCGTATATTACCGCACTTCCTGAGGTAACTCCTATCAATATTAATACTGCCCGAAAGGAAATACTAAAATCCTTAGGCGATGGGTTAAATGAAAACCAAGTAGAGAATTTAATCAAAGCTCGGGGCAATAAAGGATTTAGAGATACTAAAAAACTTAATCCCCTTTTGCAGAAGCTTAACATTCCAGGTGAACAGGTTACTATCGAAAGCAAATATTTTCTTAGTAGAGCTACTGCAAAAACAGAAGATTTAAATTTAGTGGTGTATCTACTTTTAAAAAGAGAAAAAAATGAGAAAGGAAAAGTATCGGTTAGTATATTATTAGCTAGGTCCGGGGATCTGGAACAAAATTCAGGAAAAATAAGAGCTATTCCCGGTTTGTTAGTTCATTCACCTTACTCTCAGAATGGCTTATCCACAAGTCCATAGGCCAGGAG
>NZ_RZGQ01000123.1 GCF_003989735.1 Legionella sp. km772
GCTCTCCTGGCCTATGGACTTGTGGATAAGCCATTCTGAGAGTAAGGTGAATGAACTAACAAACCGGGAATAGCTCTTATTTTTCCTGAATTTTGTTCCAGATCCCCGGACCTAGCTAACTTGGCTTCCTTTAATTATTTTAAAAAGGCACAGTTGCTAAGTGCAAATCTACCTGAGCAAAGAATTGCTTTGTTGGGGATGATCAAAATGCAATTAACTTTAAAAAATCTAAGTTTAGTGGAAGCCTATTTTAGACAACTTCAACAGTATGTAAAAGGGGTAAAAGAAAGTTCCTTTCTACAGAAAATTGCGGCAATAAAAGAGCAAATCAAGGAGCTAAAACTGGAGCTTTTAATAAAAAAAGCCCAAAGTTATTTAGATCAAAACGAGGGTGGAAAAAGTTTTGCCTTAATTAAAGCTGATTTATACACCGCACCTAATTATTTGCTGTATATGATTGCGGCAGAGAGTATGTCGATTCAGAATCGGGCGCAACAAGCCTTAGAGTATTATCAAAGCGCCTTTCAGCACAGTGCCAATGATAAACAGCAAAAAACCGCCTTACTGGGAATTGCGAGAATGCAATTTTGGCTAGCTCAATACGTCCGTGCTAAAGATACGTTTACTCGCTTGTTACATTATAATTTATCAGCACAAGAATACCAGAAAGCTTTAGCAGGCTTAGTTAAAAGTTACGCTTACTACGATCGCCCACAAAAAGCCTATCAGCAAATTCCCTCCACACTTGTTTTTAAGGCGCCCGAATTAATCATCGCGGCCGCCCAAGCTTCTTCCTGGGCTGGTTGGTCGGATATTAGCAAAACTATTTTACACGACTATCAGCCTGTGTTAGAGGGTAGTGATTTAAGTTCAGGTTTAACTAAAGATTGGCAAGATTTAATCTGGCAAACCGATTTAGATACTTGGCCTAATATCATTTCTCCCACCTTTTTTGCTTCTCGAGATACCGAAACCTTCCATAAAAAACAAGTGACCTTGGATTATCGGCATTATTGGAGCTATGCCGCGCAGACCTCATTTGGGCCGGAGTTCATCGATTACTCACAGTATAATTTTTATGCTTTAAATGCCACCGGTTTTTATTTAAGTCAAAGCATTCAGCCTAACCGTCACCTAAGCTTAATCGGAAAAATAGAACCGATGGCTTATAAAGATCAGACTGTCTTGCAACATCCTAGTTGGAACCCAGTATTGTGGATGGCTAAAGGCACAGTCAATCCTAACGATTATATTAAGCTCAACTTACTAGCGCAAAAAGAAATTATTGAAACCTTTCCAGCATTTTATAACCGTATTAGTGATAACCAGTATGCGGGTACTTTAACGCTTAGCCCCCTAGCTTACCTCAAATTAGATGGGTCTTTATCCCGCTTAAACATTAGTGATGATAATATTCGTCAGGGCTATTTCTTAGCAACTACTCTGGTGGCGAATCCTGATTTAGGATTATCTACTACGTTCATCTATAGAGGATTTTCTAATGAATTTAAATCGCCGGACTATTTTAGCCCTCATCAATATAAAGAGAAGAAAATTCTTCTCCGCTTAGGGAGGCGTCTTGGTGCCACCTGGCATTATTATTTGGATGGGGGATTAGGGCGTCAATACATAACTCCCCTAGTGAATAGCGAAACGAACTCAAGCCCCACTTATCAATGGGGAATGGGTATTAATGGCCCCTTAACTAAACATTTATTTGTAACATTTTATTATATAAACACCCATCAAGCTTCTGCATTTATCGATTCCGTGGGTTATGCATACCAATGCGGTGGGCTAAGTTTTAACCTCTTAACTTAACACTTTGAGGGTTCTTGCAATCAAAGCCTAGCTGTAGCTTGCTTAGCCTTCCTTATCGAGAGCTTGATACTGTTTATCTGCTTGTGCGGCTTTATCTTGATTTTCCTTTAACTGTAATTCCTGTACTTGCTGTTCCCAGAGTAGGTTGATTTTGTTTTTAAAACTTATAAGGTGGCGGAGGAGCATGCCAAGATGGCTAGCAAGCATAGGTAATTTTTTAGGACCAAAAACTAGCAAGGTGACCAGGAAAATAAGTAATAACTCACCGCTCATGGTTTTGATCATCATTTAAGGCACGGCGGAAATTTTTTATTGCTTCACCTAAATCACTGCCCAAGGTTTTTAATTTAGACGTACCAAATAAACTAATAATAATAACCAGGATCAATAATAATGATAGGGGACTGATACCACTTAAACCCATGTTAATTCCTCAATTTTTACGATTTATAATAAGAAAAAATCCGCTGATGCCAGCACCAATTAGACTCAGCGGTAACCATAATTGTTCATCGATTAGGGCAAAATAATCACTTATACCTACGAGGGCAAAACTAATAAAAACACCGAGGGCGAGGCCTTGGGCAATCGGTTTCTCTTTTGCTCTTTGCCTTTGATCACGTTCTTTGTTTAAAAGTAACTCTTCCTTTTTAAGCGTTAATACGTCAAAAAGAAGTTTAGGCATATGGGGCAATTGTTCCGCAAAAAAAGGTAGGTTCTGTTTTAATTGGGTAAAAAAGTTTTTGGGCCCAATTTGCTCTCTTAGCCATTTTTCTAAGAAGGGTTTGGCCGTAGCCCATAAATCCAGCTCTGGATAAAGTTGTCTTCCTAATCCTTCTATAGCTAATAAAGTTTTTTGTAATAAAACTAATTGCGGTTGAACCTCCATATGAAAACGGCGTGCTACTTGGAATAAGCGTAAAACCACTTGGGCAAAGGAGATATCTTTGAGCGGTTTTTCAAAAATGGGTTCACAGACGGTGCGAATAGCGCTTTCAAATTCTTCTATACGGGTATTGGGGGCAACCCATCCTGATTCAACATGTAATTGAGCCACGCGTTTATAATCGCGATTAAAGAAGGCTACTAGATTCTCCGCGAGATAACGTTGGTCGTTATCGTTTAAGGTACCAATAATTCCAAAATCAATACAAATATATTGGGGCTCATCGGGATGTTCATAAGAAACAAAAATATTTCCCGGATGCATGTCGGCATGAAAAAAACAATCACGAAATACTTGGGTGAAGAATATTTCTACCCCACGTTCGGCCAATTTTTTAATGTCTACTTGGTGCTCACGTAGTTGATGCAGATCAGAGACGGGGATGCCATGGATACGTTCCATTACCAACACGTCCGGGCGGATGTAATCCCAATATATTTCAGGCACGTAGAGTAAGGGGGATTTATTAAAGTTCCTGCGTAATTGGGTGGCATTCGCCGCCTCCCGCTGTAAATCAAATTCATCCAGCAAGGTATGTTCAAATTCTTTGACAATTTCGACCGGTTTAAGGCGTCTACTTTCTGGCCAATAGCGATTCATTAAGCGAGCCAGGGTATACATGATACTGAGGTCTTGTTCTATGATACGCAACATATTGGGCCTAAGAATTTTAATCACTACATCTTCACCGCTTTTTAAGGTGGCAACATGTACTTGAGCCATCGATGCAGATGCCAACGCGGTGGGGTTAAATTCGGCAAATACTTCATAGGGTGAGGCGCCATAGGCTTGTTCAATAATTTCAATGGCTTTTTTGCTCGCGAAAGGAGGTACTTTATCTTGTAGTTTACTTAATTCAATAGCAATGTCTTCGGGCAGAATATCCGGACGGGTTGAGAGTGCCTGTCCGAGCTTAATAAAGATAGGGCCTAATTCTTCCAGTGACTTGCGGAGTGCTTCGCCACGCGTTAGAGGTTCTTTTCGAAACCAATTCCAGGGATTTAAATAGATCATAAAGCGCAGTGGGGCAAAAATCCTGATGGAAACCACCAAATTATCTAAGCCATTGCGAGCAAAAATATAATTAATGTGGAGTAAGCGTAGTACTTGTTTAATTGATTTCATGAGTGGCTCATAAGTTCATTGATATGGGCCGTTAAGCGTTCTACATCTAAGGATAATTCATCGATATCCCTAAAAAAATCGTCAAGTTCATTTTGGGATGGAACTAAACGCAATTCTTCCTGCAAATAATCACTTACATTCAAGCGCATAGAACTGCTCAATTGCTGTTTAAATTGGATTCCTTTACGTACCAATGAGCCAATTTGATAGGCCACTATATCACCGGTGAATTGGGCCAAATGCCCTTCCCAATCAATATCCATTTCGTCAAAAAGCTGTTTGATTTTTTGGCCTAATTCTACATCACCTTCAATACGAATTTGATCGTTAAATAAAGAACGGGCTTGTGAGCTAGGTAAGATACTTAAACGAATTAAACCAAGAGGACTGCTATGAATAAATGTATCAGGCTGTCCTTCATAATGCTCTAAAAGCAGAATTTCATTATGCAAAAAATGAATGAAAAAATAAGCGTTTAAAGGGGTAATGACCAGCTTTAAAACTTTTCCCTCGAGTGCATTTAGTTTTTCTGGCATGCCTTCATCTAAGTTTAAGGCTGTATTGATAGCCAGCTGGAGCGTTTTAAGTGAATATTTTTTTAACATAATCAACTCAGTATTTATATGCAATGTGTAAGGCTACGATGCCTGCGCTTAAATTGTAATAATGACAGTCTTCAAAACCAGCCTGTTCGATTAGTTGCTTTAATTGCTCTTGATCAGGATGCATGCGGATTGACTCAGCAAGGTACTGATAGCTGTCTTCATCTTGGGCAAAAAGTTTACCTATTTTGGGTAAAATATTAAAGGAATACCAATCATAAACCGTTTTTAACCCCGGAAGCTTAGGGGTGGAAAACTCAAGAACCATCATTTTCCCCCCCGGTTTACATACGCGATACATCGAGCGTAAGGCCTCTTCCTTATCGGTTACATTTCGCAGACCAAAACCGATAGTAATACAATGGAAACTATTGTCTAAAAAGGGCAAGTATTGGGCATTGCCTTGCACAAAAGCAATATTTTTAAATAAACCTTCATCTAATAACCTATCACGGCCAACTTGCAGCATAGCTGCATTAATATCTGCTAAAATTACCTGACCTTTAGGTCCTACTTTTTTACTCAGTAAACGGGTTAGATCACCACTTCCCCCTGCGAGATCGAGTACCCTCTGACCCGGGCGTACTTGGCTTAATTCCACCGTAAAGCGTTTCCATAAATGATGGATGCCCAAAGACATGAGATCGTTCATTAAATCATAATTTTTAGCAACAGAATGAAAGACTTCAGCTACTTTTTTTTCTTTTTCATCCCATCCTACAGATTCGAAACCGAAATGGGTGGTTTTTTTATGTTCGCTCATAATTATCATTGATATAATAAATAGTTTTAATAGTACTCGATCTTGCTCTTTATACCCAACAAAAAGAAAATTTTCTCCCCTTATGGACTTAATGACTAAGCAACAAATTTTTGCTTATATTGTCAACGAGCTCCAAACTGGCTGTATTGCTTTTAAAAAAGCGCCAATCGTTATTAATTAATAAACTCACTACAGACAATAAAACATTGACTATATCCAAAAGTAATTGTTTGTAGCCGCGATGCACCGCTAAGATGTCTCGAGCTGCCTGAATTTCTGCCTCACACTCTGATCTAAAACGGGGGTAGTCACGGGGTGAGTTGAAATAACGAATTGCTTTAGCATGTAAGGCTTGATAAAGACTAAACGCTGTTTCTGCCGCGTCGTTGTAATGAGGCTTCTTAACCGCCTGCACGGCATGTTGATAGGCTTTAATTTTTAGATCCTCAAGAAGATTCATTAAACTTTGTTGCGGCGTTTTATGAGTAGTGTTTTGCCAACGCTCTTTTTGCTTAGTCAAGCTCTGTTCTAACCATTGCTCCCTTACTTCAGGCCTTAACTGTAGATGACGTAAACCATAGCTCAAGCTACTGTAATCCGGCGCTTTAGGAAGAATTTTCACGATTTGTTCGGTATTCAGCCAGGGAAGCCACGGACCCATTTTGCCATCATAATTGCTTTTATTGAATAAAATAGTGCCCAGCTCCGGGGACATTTCTTTTCGTTTAAGTACTCTATCAATATGTTCGACCCGGTTTACTTTGTCGACTAATGTTTTTAATTGAGTAGGGCTGAAGGCATTTTTGACTTTAGTGAAAAAATCGAGTTCTAATTCATTGGCCTCTGCAATGAGCCTCGCCAATGGTAGTTGGTTGAAAAGTTGCTCACCACCCAAGGCGATTATTTTTAAAGCAAGCTTGGGGGTTAATTCGGCTTGTTTTTCTTGTAACAGCGGAAGCAACTCATGGGTTTTATGCGTTTTCTGCATTAAAATTAATAAATTATCAAAACAACGCTCCCAATGAGAATTCGGGTTAGCTCTCAATTGCGCAAAAATTTTGAGGGCAAGTTCGCCTAATATATTTGGTTTTCTTGGTGCTTGTTTAATTAATTCCTCTGCAACCCGCTCAGTAAATTGGGCATGATGAATGAGATCATAGAGTACCTCTTGTGGAGCTCGCGGCAGAAGCATTAGTAAAACATCCTCATCACTGCTCTGTTGTTTTAAAAGCTCCTGAATTACCTCAGATGCTAATGCTAGGGGGTGTTTTAGGATTAATAATACCTCCTGTTTATTAAAGCTACGCTTATTTAAAAGTTGCAGCAATCCTTGGTCAGTTAACGCAAGATGTTGCAACAATTCAGTATAGCTTTCTTGGTTGGTAGCCGGATGTTGCGCGATTAATAGTAAACTGCTTTCTTTTTCTATGTAATTAAATAACTTATTTAATTGCCTTGCGGTTAATTGTGGATTTTGTAGCAAGGCTAGAACACCCTCTTCGTTAAGATAAATTTGTTGTAATAAGCGGTCTATTTGCGCTTCATTCTGGCATTTGGGGGCGATAGCCACAAGGAGATTACTGTCTAGAGCATGGTTTTGTTCAAGTAATTTATTGATTATCTCTGCATCGGCCTGCGGATTGTTTAAAATATTTTGCAGCAGCAATAAACTAGGATTAGGCAGCTCTAAGAGCGCCAATAAAAGCTCTTTAAAATCAGCCTGCTTTGCTTGCGTTTCGAAATAGGGATTAAATAAAGCCTTATTATCTTTTAAGGCGGGATAGAGGGTTAAAATAGATAATGCTTGAATAGATGCCAGCTGCAGCTCGTGTTGTTCATTAACTTTATTTAAACGAGCACTATGAGTAGTGCGCAAGCGGCTAATATCAATATTGATGCATTGCTCAAGACAAAATTTTTGTTCTTCTGTCAGTTTTAATAAAAACGGTTTCTTCGTCTCGGCTGAGTGCAAATGGGTTAGAAGCTCTTTTAAGCTCAATAAATGTTTTAGGTGCTTAGCTAGGGCAGCAAGACTATTAATAGGCAAATCAAATTGTTGTTGCAAATGGTCAATACTAGGAGAGCTATGGGTCCAGTTTTGGTTTAAATAAACGAAAGCTTCGGCCAACTTTTGATAATCCCTTGCTTGATTAGGGAAGGTTTTTGGAAAGATAGTTTTCCAATTAAATTGACTTAAATCTTCAAAAGGCCGTGCGCTGATGTAGTCAAAACCTTCCGTCTTTGCTTGAGTCATCGCAGTTTGTAATTGACGAAATCCCGGGGCGCTTCCTGGGCGTAAAGCCATAAGTTGCTCACTAAAAAAACGTAATTTTTCGATGGGTTCCTCAGTAAGCCACTGCAGTGGGGTTTCTTGGTTTAAAAGACTATTAAACTCGCCGTTTACAAAGCGTATTTGTTCTTTTAAGGATTGATATTGCGGGTCTGTCAGCATTTTTATGGGCCTAGTACCGGCAACCACGCTATCCTCTGTGCTTGCAATCCAGCTGGCCTCTAAATGGCTAATGCGCTGTTCGAGCTCTTTTGCTTCTTGGGGTGTAATGATGGTGGCATGTAAACCATCACTATCTAAATGGTACCATACCAGCAGTACGGGTTTTAAAAAGACACCGAGGAATTGGGTTTGTCCCTCGTAAGTATAAATATAGTTTTTACTTACGTTTAACTGGGGTGAAAAAATATGGGAGGCGGGTTCATTCTTTTTTGCGCATGCCTCATTTAATGTAAGTGTCATCCTATCTGAATAACTCATGTTACGCACATAAACTTGTAGTTTGACTAAAAAGCATTAGAATTCCGCCCTTAATTTTAGGGAGGGAATTAAATGGATATGCTTGATCTTTATAGTGATTATTTGATTTTC
>NZ_RZGQ01000124.1 GCF_003989735.1 Legionella sp. km772
CATCATACTATCAAAGTTCCTATCGCGGGAGAGGGGGTAGATCGAAGTGAAATTAAAAAATCTGTGACCAATTCAAAATAAAATCTTGTCTATAAAAACTTCAGGGACGTTGCCTAATATTTTCATGGATAGCAATTGTCTTTTATATGCACCCCCCATTAAAGGCTTAGTTATTAGAGAAAAATCACTGATGCAGTTGTCCCTACCTGTGCGAACCAAAATTTCATTCTTAGGAATGCCTAGGGCCAAACTTTCATCTCAAGGGTTGAAATGGGAACTCACAAATACTCATTTAGATTTTCCAGGAAGAACATCTTGTTTTAATCGAGTACAACAATCCCCCATTACTATAGAAGTCGATCAGGGCGCCGTTCTACTTTTAGTTTATGAACAAAAAATCGATGATGCGGGCTCCTAGTCTTCCTATTCCATGCACTTAGAGATAGTCCGCACCGATGCGCTTATTGCACTATTTTTTCTAAAATATGAATTACCTTATCTTGTTGCTCAGCATTAAGTTTGGGATACATCGGCAGACTTATAGCCTCCTCATAATACTGTTCTGCAACAGGAAACATCCCTGCCCTAAAACCCAGCTGTTGGTAATAGGGCTGTAAATGTGCTGGAATGTAGTGCACATTCACGTTAATCCCCTCCTGTTGTAAAGCGGCGAATATTTCTGCACGCGAGGATGCTAATTGTTCTAAATGTAAGCGAATAACATAAAGATGAAAGGCCGAATAGCATTGAGGGGCCTGAAACGGGAGAGTAAGTGGTAAAGGTCCAAGCCCTTCATTATAACGCGCAGCAAGCTTATGGCGCTTGTCGATAAAATCATTTAAACGGTTAGATTGACTTAAGCCTAAAGCTGCTTGTAGATCAGTCATACGATAATTAAAGCCTAAGGCTAACTGTTCATAATACCAAGCCCCTGGAGAGGCTTGGGTCATTAAATTTTCATCACGAGTAGTGCCATGGCTTCTTAGGAGGCTAATGCGCTCCATTAATTGAGGATCATTGCTGACAATCATCCCCCCCTCGCCACTGGTAATTATTTTAACGGGATGAAAACTAAAAACGGTAGCCTCACTAAAAGCACAATTCCCAATCATTTGCTGCTCATATTTGCCCCCTAAGGCATGGGAGGCATCCTCGACGATTTTAAAGCCGTAATATTGCGCTAAATCATAGATTCTTTTCATATCGCAGGACTGGCCTGCAAAATGCACAGGTACCACAATTTTAGGTAAATTCCCGTCAAGTTCAGCTTGAATTAATTTTTGCTCTAAGGCCTGTGGACATAAATTATAGGTGGCTTTATCGATGTCGACAAAATCTACGTTTGCACCACAATGTAAGGCAGCATTGGAGGTAGCCACAAAGGTATTAGGGCTGGTCCAAAGCCAATCCCCTTCACCTAAATCCATGGCCAGATAAACCAGCTGCAAAGCGGAAGTAGCGCTATTAGTAGCTAAAGCATATTTGCTTTGACAATAGGAGGCAATAGCCTGTTCAAACGCCGGAATCATTGGGCCTTGCGTTAAAAAATCAGATTGAAGAACAGCAATTACCGCATCAATATCCTCATTATTAATATCTTGGCGAGCATAAGGAATAATCATCTAAAACCCTTCTTTTATATTAAGTTCTTTAATTTCTTCTACAGAAAGAAAAACAGGGTTTTTATTAGAACTGTATTCAAAGTCCTCTTGCACCGGTTGACCAATTTCATTTAATTGATTTTTTTTAAACTCATTAGATCGGGAATAAAAAGTAATCGCAGGTTTTAGTACGTAATGATCAGCATACTCTAAGGTCAAATGAGCATAGTCTGCTGGACACATTACTTCATGAAGCTTTTCTCCGGGGCGGATTCCAATAATTTGGCTAGGAATATGAGGTGCCATCGCTTTAGCTAAGTCAACGATACGCACTGAGGGGATTTTAGGTACAAAAATCTCCCCGCCTTGCATGCGGGAAAAGTTTTTAATTAAAAAATTAACCCCTTGCTGTAAAGTAATCCAAAACCGGGTCATCCGTTCATCAGTAATAGGCAAGAAGGGAGACTTTTTTTGGATTAAACTTTGGAAAAAAGGAACGACCGAACCGCGCGAACCAATAACATTACCATAGCGCACTACAGAAAAGCGGGTGTTCGCTTTTCCTACAATATTATTTGCAGCAATAAATAATTTATCTGAGGCTAATTTGGTAGAGCCATATAGATTAATGGGGTTTGCAGCCTTATCCGTGGATAAGGCGATAACTTTATCCACTTTATTAAAAATAGCCGCTTGAATCACATTTTCAGCACCATAAACATTAGTTTTTATGCACTCCATAGGATTATATTCAGCAGCAGGAATTTGTTTTAAGGCGGCTGCATGAACAACAAAGTCTACTCCATGCATGGCCTGGGTTAAGCGTTGTAAGTCTCTAACATCTCCGAGAAAATACCGCAGGCAAGGTTGAGAAAACTCTTGTTGCATTTCAAATTGCTTGACCTCGTCCCGGGAATAAATAATTAAGCGTTCCGGTTTATACGTGTTTAAAATGGTTCGAATGAATTGTCTGCCAAATGACCCAGTACCTCCGGTAATTAAAATTGATTTATCATTTAGCATCCTAGCTCCTTTTATTTTTGCTCTTTAGCTATCTTAAAATAGGACTACTAATTAAAGCAAATTTATTATATTAATCAATGTGCTTTATCCTAGATAATCAGCGGAATTAAACTTATACTCAAAAAAGGTCGTTTGCAAAGTGAAGAGTTCATCAAGCATGTGGAACAAAAATGCGTTAATGGATTAGCTATGAGTAAATTCTTAGGGAAAAAAGTCCTAATTGTACTTACTGAAGGAGGGCAAACATTTGGCTTTGGTCATCTTACTCGCACAATTTCTATCGCCAAGCAATTTGAAGAGTATAATTTTATCGTCCACTTTATCGTTCATGGAGACGAAAGCATTGCAACCATACTAAAAGATTACTCGCTTACTCGCCTAAATTGGCATGACGAATTTCAAAAAGCGCTGCCCCATATAAAAGAAAACGCCTTCCTCTTAGTCGATTCAATAGCGATTACCAATGAACAACTTCTTCTCCTTGAGCACCTTAATAATACCCTGGTTTATATCGATGATGAAAAAAGGCGTAATATTTTAAATAAGGGTTTTGTAATAGATTGGACTGTGGGGCTCAATGAGGCCCTGCGTTTTATCCCTAGAAAAAAAAATGTTCACTATTTACTGGGTAGTCGCTACACCCCTCTTAGACCGGGTTTCCAAACTGCTCCCAAAAACCCATTAAGAGCCCAGATTAAGCAAATCATGATTAGTTTTGGCGGTTCTGATGTAAGAAACCTTACCCCATTAATCCTTCATTATCTCCAACAACATTTTTCAAATTATCAAATGAATGTCATAGTAGGCGGAGGTTTTACGCATGTTAAAGATTTACAAGTATTGGCTACCAGTAAGACTAACCTCATTTACCACGCCGATGCTTCTATGATGATCCAAATAATGCAACAATCTGATCTCGCAATTGCCGCAGGAGGCCAAACGCTCTATGAGTTAGCCAAAATTGGCTTACCTACGCTTGGGATTCTGTTAGTGGATAATGCAAAAGAAGATACTCTGGGATGGGAAGAGGTTGGCTTTTTAAAATACCTGGGTGCTTATGATGACGAAGCGCTCTTAGACAAGCTTCATGCCAATTTGCTCACGCTCCAAGATCCCTCAGTGCGAAAAGCCATGCAAAGCGCGGGTTTTCAAGCGATAAGTGGCAATGGGGGGGAGCTTTTAGTTAAATCAATTTTAGGTGATCATAATGATAGCATTTGAAAGTCGAGCATCGCTCATCCTTTATAATTACCTTAAATCAAATCAATTTCCGCATAAATTTATTTTACCTCTTAACGTCTGCCCCATCGTACCCGCCACCTTTTTAAAAGCAAAGGTCGAATTTGAATTTATTGATATTTCCCCGCTAAGCCTTTGTATTGATGAAACACTGCTGCTAGAGAGAATTCAGCAAGATCCGCAGATCTCAGGAGTACTCTTTGTCAATACCTTTGGTATCGAATTAGACAACAGCGTTTTTTTCCAAACCATCAAAACAATTAATAAAGAGATAGCCATTATTGATGATTGCTGCTTGAAAATCCCAAATTTCAACTACCAGATAAAAAACTCAGTCGTCGATTTAGCATTATTTAGTACGGGTTATTCCAAGTATGTGGATATTGCTTGGGGAGGCTTCGGGTTCCTTTCCGACTCTACGACCTACTCCCAACACCCTTTAGCCTTTAATCCTAAGGATTTAGTCAATTTTAGCAAAATGACTCAAGCAGCAATCGATACCGAGCGTTTTTTAGACTACCCAGATAATGATTGGTTGGGGAGCGAAATTCAGCTTTACTCTGACTTTAACAAATATAAACAACGTATCCAAACAGAAAAAAATAAAGTCGCGGCCCATAAAAAGAAACTTAATACCATTTATCAAACCATGCTTCCCTCCAGCATTCAGTTGGGAGATAAATTTTCTAACTGGCGATTTTCTATTTTAGTACCTAATAAGGAAGAACTACTAAAAGAACTATTCAAAAACCATCTTTTTGCTAGTAGTCATTACAAAGCCATTGATTTTATGTTTAAAAAAAAACCCACCCCAGATTCACAAGCAAAAACTATCCATGACCACATTATTAATCTTTTTAATGACTTTCGTTTTAGTGAAACCCAAGCTCATGCAGCTTGCAGAATAATCAATCAGCTAGTGAACTAAGGGGATAGAGTGAACATTACACACTTAAAAGGTTTGAGGTTTCCCGATGAATACTTTATTAAATTTTTTTATAAATTCAATTTTCACCAGCAAGCACCTAAGCTTCGTTTCTTAGAGTTAGGTGCCGCTAACGGGTGTAATCTTGCTCTCCCCTACCAATATCATTTTCCAGTTATTGGCGTGGAGCTAGATCCTCTGCTTGTAGAATATGCTAATCATAATTTCAAACTCTATAACCAAGACAACGCCTATGATTTTATAGCCCAAGATATGCGGATATTTTGCCAAGAACAAAAGGAGCTTTTAGCCGATATTCTGGTTTTGGCTAATTCACTTTATTACATCCCGAAGAGTGATTTTATCAAATTGTTAGAAGATCTAAGTGCCAATCATCTCATTCAAACCAAAGCGCCCTTTTTCATCCGCTTTCGCAACCTTGATGATTTTAGATATAACAAGGGAAAAAAAATGGCAGAGAATACCTTCATTTTAGAAAACGGTATCACTGGAGAAGATGGGGCTTTATGTGTCTTTTATGAAGCAGATGAAATGGTCACCCTTCTTCGCGCCAAATTAGGAGTGAGCCAGTTCCAAATAATGAACATTCATTACGATAATATACAAAATGATAGCTTAGTCAATAACAGCGACGTCGTAGTATGGGGTTATGTGAACCTATGAAAAATTTATTTATTTTAGGCGGAAGCCAATTACAAATGGATCTTATCTTAGAGGCCAAAAAATTGTTTTTCTATACCTTCGTCTTAGATAAGAATCCTGAGTGTATGGGCGCGAAATGGTGCGATGAGTTTTTAGCCATTGATATAGCGGATAAAGAGTTAGTTCTAAAACTTGCTAAAAAATATAACATTGCTGCTATTGTGACTTCAGCCACTGAACTGGGGAATATCACGGCCTGCTATGTGGGTGAAAAATTGGGATTGTATACTAATAGCTATCAAACAGCCCTTAATACCACCAATAAATTAAAGATGAAGCGTATAGTAAACAGCATCAATGTTAAAACGGCTCAATACAGCTTACTTGATAAAGATAATAAAGCTTTAAACTGGTCTAGTTTTCCGGCGGTGGTTAAACCGACAGATAGTTCCGGTGGTAGAGGATTAACTTATGTGACTTCAGAAACCGAACTTGACCTAGCAATTAATAAAGCAAGGGCTTATGCGACCAATGAGCAAATTTTAATAGAAGAATATATTGATGCAAATCAATACAGTATTGAAACGATAAGTTGCAATGGTAAACATCAAATTTTAGCGGTAACCCATGAACATATCAGAAAGCCCCCAGACATTTTAGAAAAGGCGCACATGATTCCTGCCCATTTGGATTCTGCGGCAAAATCAACCCTAGAAAAGCTAATACCCCATATATTAGACGCGTTCCAAATTAAATATGGTGCCTGCCATATTGAACTTAAGCATTTGGACAATAACGAGCTTTACCTGATAGAAATAGCCAGTCGCACAGGTGGTATGCGAAGCGAAATGATTAATTTAGCTTATGGGATAAGTTATTCTCAATTACTTTTGTTGGCAGCGCTCAATATAGAGTCCGCTTTAGATATAAAGCCTATCAGGGAGGTCTGGTGTAAATTTATTATCAATTACTCCATGTATGAAGAATATTTAGCTGATAGTAAGAATCCTGATTTAATACTCTTGCAACCCCAATTGATCAAGGTAAGTTCTAAGAACTTTCAGGCCAATAATTTACATGAAAGTGCAGGCTATTATTATACTATAAAAAAAGATGAGTCCTCCTGAAAATTTGGGAACAGATGACTTGGTCAATATCTCCGGAGTAAGTCAGGATAGATGTGCGATTGGGGTCATTTCATTTTTAAAACGGCCTATAACCCTCACTGCGTATAGGTCATAGGTTTTTTTTATAGAATTAGCTTTAAGATTAAATACCAAGCCCACTAAGTGAGCCAGCATAGTGGGCTTAACGATAACTGACAAGCATCCTGTTTTACAAAAACAAAGTGATTTTCACCCCAGAAACATGAAATTGAGCTAGAAATTAGGAGAGCAATAAAGCATTAGATAAATCCTCATTAGTTTTAAGGTCTGGGCGACTCACTGACAATATTATTCAATGTATCCACCATCTGCTCCAAAACATCCAATTTTATTATCGAACTAAATGTTTCTCTTGTGGTCCTTGAAAACATTTGGTCCAACATTGGTTTTACCTCTTGAACTGCATTTTTACAACTCTTCATGAAAAGAGATAGATCATCGTCTTGGCGAAATTGTTTTTTTGCTTCATTCAAGGTGGATAAAAGAGTGTTAGCCGAAGCAAATGCTGTAGAAATTGCCCTATTTCCCCTTCCTAACCTCCCCAAATTACGCAAACCCATATCGACAAGCCTCATCCTTTTATCAAAATCGATTTTAGTGAGAATGTCCTCTGCGTCTACTTTTCTTGTTTGAGCACCAAAAAAGCCATGCGGATTGCCCCGGGTCTGCCCAAGGTAAAAGGAGAGGTTGGTAAGGCCATCAAGCTTTAAGGCATGATAGTGGTCAGAGGTATTTAGGGCGTTAGGGTCAAGGTAAAGCAAGGAGTTGACTATAACTTTAAATAGGCTGGTAAAAGAATCCCCGTATTTCTGAGTTAATTGAGCTACACATTGGGCTTGCTCCTCAGCGCTGAAATTAAGGCAGGCAAGAGGTGCGGCACTGTCTGGGTCTAGGGTAGTGACATACTCCTTATAAGCCTTAGCCATGGCCTCTTTGTTGTTCAGGGTGGCTAGTTTGGTTTTAAATAAACTTAAGGCAAAATCCCGCACTTCTTGCCTGATGTCCTCGTCAGTAAGTAGTTTTAGTAAAGGATGGCCGATTACCGATTGGAATAAGCGGCGTTTGACTCCGGAATAACACGCAGACTTATCCCCCTCTAAATCATCGTACTCTTCCCAAACACCCTTATTTAAACGGGTTTTATCCCAATTATGTGCCCAGCCAATGAGCATCAGCTCACGGATAAAATGCTCCATTCGCCCTTCAAGAGTATGGCCATCGGTAGGTGGAATAGCGTTATCTTGTGCAGCAAGCCAGCAGAGGGCAATTAGGAACTGGTATTCTGCAAAACTAGACCATTTTAGGCTTCGGTCGTGTTCATCCACATAGACGTAGGAAGCCTGTTGATGCATCCAATAATTGGGTTTAGACAAATAACGCCAAGCACTGTGGTAGGGGTGTTTATAGTATTCCTTTAGCGCTTCTTCTTGCTGCTTTGGACTTAACGCTAATGCCCTAAATTGACTAAAGTCAAGCGGTA
>NZ_RZGQ01000125.1 GCF_003989735.1 Legionella sp. km772
GAAAATCAAATAATCACTATAAAGATCAAGCATATCCATTTAATTCCCTCCCTAAAATTAAGGGCGGAATTCTAATGCTTTTTAGTCAAACTACAAGTTTATGTGCGTAACATGAGTGATTTTTAAAAATCTGCTATAGAATTGGAATTATAGGTTTTAATTGGAAGTGGATATGACAATAGCCATACTTGCGACTGGTGATGAAATTATTCATGGCGATACTTTAAATACTAATAGCCATGCCTTTGCCCATATTTTAAGTTCAGAAGGGCTGCCTTTAGGCTTGCAATTGTCTTGTAGTGATAAAGAACTTGATATCGTTGATTGCTTAAATTTTTTAGCGCAAAAGCATGACATAATCATTATTATTGGGGGCTTAGGACCAACCACAGATGATTTAACGCGTTTTGCCTTAGCCCAATTTACCGGTGAGCCTTTAATACAGCATCAAGAGGCCTTAGAACATATAAAGAAACGTTTACAAGCAAGCCAAGTGAGCTTGAACCCCGGTAATTTACAGCAAAGTCTTTTTCCTAAGGAGGCAGTCCTACTCCCCAATCCAAATGGCACAGCAGTAGGCTGCTATTATCCCTGGAATAATAAAATGTTATTTTTATTACCAGGACCTCCGCGAGAGTGTTTACCGATGTTTCAGCATCATGTCCTGCCAATACTCCAACAGACTCAACGCAGTAAAAAACAGATTTTAAAATGGCGAATCTTTGGTTTAGCCGAAAGTGAAATTGCACAAACTTTAGAAGAGGCTTTAGCGCCGTTCGAATGTCAAACAGGCTACCGTTTGGATGTGCCTTATGTCGAATTTAAAGTGCGTTGTACCTTCGCTCTAGTGGAGGAGATCAAAAAGGTTGTTGAACCACTTCTAGCGCCTCATCTTATTGCCTCCATAGAAGAAAAAGCGTCGGATAGATTAAGAAAACTTATTTTAAGCCTTAATGAACCAGTGACTATCATTGATGAGGTAACCGGTGGAGTTTTAGAATCGTTGTTGGTCAAACCTGGCGTCCACCATTTATTAAAATTCAATACCCTGCAAAGCACGCGGCTATTTTTTCAAATACGCGGCTTAACAGAATATTGGATGCAACAAGAAAATACCGGTACCACCCAACTAACAATTAATTATTCTAACCATAAGCAGGAAGGCGGTGAGACCCATGTCATCCCTTATCGCAGCCCCTTAGTTGTACACTATGCGGCTGAATGGCTAAGCTTCCGCCTCTTTCATCTCATCAATCAATTGCATTAAGGCATAGCAAAGTTCTTGCGTGCCTTGATGGCTAATAGCGGAAATGGAAAATACCGGACCTTTCCATTTGAGTCCTTTGATGATGGATTTAATGCGTTCTTCTCGCTCTTTTTCATCAGGAAGCATGTCGATTTTATTCAACACTAACCAACGCGGTTTATCCACTAAATCCGGGCTATATTCTGCTAATTCTTTAATGATTGCTTTAGCCGTAACAACCGGGTCGCTTCCATCTAAGGGGGCAATATCAATCACATGCAATAAGACACAAGTACGAGCAAGATGCTTTAAAAAACGATGTCCAAGCCCGGCACCTGCAGCAGCGCCCTCAATTAAGCCTGGAATATCGGCCATAACAAAACTTTTATCGACTGATACACTTACTACCCCTAACCCAGGGTGTAAAGTGGTAAAAGGATAGTCAGCTACTTTCGCTTTAGAGCTCGATACGGAACGGATTAAGGTTGATTTTCCAGCATTGGGTAAACCTAATAAACCAACATCTGCGAGAACACGTAATTCTAGGCGTAAATGTCTTGACTCTCCAAGACTGCCTTGAGATGTTTGCCGCGGTGAGCGATTAACGCTACTTTTGTAACGAGTATTGCCCAGCCCGTGGAACCCTCCTTGCGCAATAAGAACAGGAACACCAGGTTGATTAATGTCACCCAGTAATTCACCGGTATCAACATCGTAAACCATAGTTCCCACCGGAACCTTAATAATTAAATCTTCGCCTTTTTTACCTGCGCAATTACCCCCCATACCGGGTTGGCCATTTTCGGCTTTATAATGCCGCATATAACGAAAATCAACTAAGGTATTTAAATTAGAGTTCGCTTCAAAATAAACACTACCGCCGTCACCACCATCACCACCATCAGGGCCGCCGCGGGGAATAAACTTTTCCCGCCTAAAACTTAAGCAACCATTACCGCCTTTTCCGGCATCTACTTTAATCATTGCTTCATCGACGAATTTCATGATTATAACCTAAAAAAAAACCCCGTTGCCGGGGTTAAAAATTTGAAACAAATAAATAACTACTTAGGACTCTTGTTTAATAGACAAGACAGCGCAATTAATTTGCTGCTTCTTCTAATTGCTCTGCAACAATAGTTACATATTTGCGATTTTTGTCACCTTTAACAGTAAAGTGAACTAAACCATCAACCAAGGCATATAAAGTATGATCACGACCACAACCTACGCCGGTACCAGGATGGAAACGTGTACCACGTTGTCTTACAATAATTTCACCAGCAGTTACAAATTGACCGCCGTAACGCTTTACACCAAGATACTTTGGATTCGAGTCGCGGCCGTTACGAGTACTACCACCTGCTTTCTTATGAGCCATTACTATCCCCTCTTACTTACTGATCGCAGTAATTTTAACTTGCGAATAATACTGTCTATGCCCCATTTGTTTCATATGGTGCTTACGACGACGAAACTTAATAATTTTTACTTTCTTATGACGTCCATGGTCAATTACTTCAGCTTTTACCACTGCTTTAGCAATAAACGGTGTACCACAAGTGACGTTATCACCATCAGCTAACATTAGAACTTCTGAAAACTCAATTACGTTACCAGCATCTTCTGGCAGCAATTCAATCTTGAGCACATCACCTTCTTTTACGGTATATTGCTTACCGCCAGTCTTAATTACCGCATACATAATTTCTTTCTCCGACTCGCCTGATTGGCTATGACAATTACAACAAAGTGCCATATTCTATGAAATTATGGCTATGACTTCAAGTTCATTTTAAAATATTGTATACTTCAGCACCCTTTCCTAATTTAAATAGTGAATCTAACTATTGTAATTGGGTATTTAATCTGGTCGCGGAGCTAAATAAGGGTCTACTAATTTTTGGAGTTTATAATGTCTACTATTCTTTTAGAAGCACAAACAAGAACGGATATGGGGAAAGGTGCGAGCCGCCGCCTACGTCGTCTTGAAAATAAAGTACCCGCTGTTATTTACGGCGGCGATAAAAAGCCAATGTCTATTCACTTTTTACACAATAAAGTAGTTAAAGCTTTAGAAAGTGAGCGCATCTATTCGAGCGTTTTTGACATCACTGTTGATGGGAAAGTAGAGCATGTCATTTTGAAAGCGCTACAACGTCATCCCTACAAAGCACAAATCATGCATATGGATCTACAACGCGTTTCGAAGAAAGACGTCTTAGTGAAACTGGTTCCGCTTCACTTCGTTAATGAGTCTCAATCGGTTGGCGTTAAAGCAGGTGGTATGATTAACCACAGTATGACGCAAGTAGAAATTCGTTGCCAAGCTAAAGACTTACCTGAGTTTATTGAAGTAGATATGTCTAGTGTTGGTTTAGATGATGTAGTCCATCTTTCTCATCTTAAATTACCTAAAGGTGTTCAATTAACTATTGATGTCGCTGATGGCAGCCATGATACGCCAGTAGTTAGCATCCATGCACCCAAAGGCACAACTGACGAAGAAGAAACTACCATTGCAGCATCTGCAGTTCCAACAGCTAATGATGAAAAGAAAGCTAGTGAAGAATAATTATTATTCTCTTCCCTAGTTGTATCTCTACCCTTACCTTGCCAAGCAAGGCAAGGGTACTTATCCTAATCGCAACTCCTAACCCAAATTTTATAGATTATGGCAATTAAACTTATTATTGGTTTACGCAATCCAGGCTCGGCCTATGAACATACCCGCCATAATGCTGGTGGATGGCTTGCCTATCTTCTTGCGCAACGACATAACGCACTTTTTAAAACTGATAAAAAATTGAATGCAGAGCTAGCACAAATTGAGCTCAATCAAATTACTTGTCGATTAGTGCTGCCTTTAACTTTTATGAATCATAGTGGCCAGCCCACTCGCTTAATTAGCCAATTTTATCAGATTCAACCCAATGAAATTTTAGTTGTCCATGATGAACTTGATTTGCCTCCGGGACGGATTAAATTAAAAACAGGTGGCGGCCATGGCGGCCATAATGGGCTACGGGACATTATCGCACAACTGGGTAGTTCTGAGTTTCACCGTTTACGCATTGGGATAGGACATCCCGGTCATAAGGATTTAGTCCATCACTATGTTTTGAACAAGCCATCATTACATGACCGACAACAAATTTATGATGCCATAGACAGAGGCATCGCTGTAGCACCATTTATTTTAACAGGCGACCTAGCCAAAGCAATGAATCAATTAAACGCTTAATAACCAACAGGGTTAAATACTAAGAGGTACATAAATTATGGGATTTAAATGTGGAATCGTGGGTCTACCCAATGTAGGCAAATCAACATTATTTAATGCATTAACTAAGGCGGGCATTGAAGCTGCCAACTATCCCTTTTGTACCATTGAACCTAATGTGGGTATTGTCACTGTACCAGACCCTCGTTTAGATGCCTTAAGTGCAATAGTAAAACCCCAGCAAGTACTTCCTGCTACTATGCAATTTGTTGACATTGCCGGTCTTGTCAAAGGAGCCTCGAGCGGTGAAGGCCTCGGCAATCAATTTTTAGCAAACATCCGTGAAACGGATGCTATTGCCCACGTAGTGCGTTGTTTCGAAAATACTGATGTGGTCCACGTTGAAGGACGAGTGCATCCTTTAAACGATATTGAAGTCATAAACACCGAATTAGCTTTGGCCGACATGGACACCGTTGAAAAGGCCATGCTAAAAGCAGCTAAAAATAGTCGTAGTGGCAATAAAGACGCCATAGCTGAAACAAAGCTTCTAGAAAAGGTAAAAGCTCATTTAGATGAAGGTTACCCCGTACGTACTTTAGATTTATCGACTGATGAGGCCCAAATTATCCGTCATCTCTTTCTGTTAACAGCAAAACCTGTGCTTTATATTGCTAATGTGAACGATGATGGTTATGAAAATAATCCCCTATTAGAGGAAGTTCAAAATCTTGCCGCCCAAGAAAATGCAAGTGTTGTCGCTTTATGCGCTGCCACTGAAGCCGAATTAGTAGAACTTGACGAAGCGGATCGAAAAGAGTTTATGGATGATTTAGGTTTAAGTGAGCCAGGATTAAACAGAGTAATTCGCGCAGGTTATACGCTGTTAGGTTTACAAACTTATTTTACTGCCGGGGTTAAAGAAGTACGTGCTTGGACAATCAGCAAGGGTGCGACTGCGCCGCAAGCCGCAGGTGTTATTCATACTGATTTTGAAAAGGGATTTATTCGCGCAGAAGTAATTGCCTATGATGCCTTTATTAGCTGTCGAGGTGAACAAGGCGCTAAAGAAGCCGGAAAATTACGCTTAGAAGGGAAAGACTACATTGTCTGCGATGGCGATGTGATGCATTTTCGCTTTAATGTGTAAGATCACCCTATCCCCCAGAAAAATAATTTTGAGCCTTTAACTAGGCTCAAATGTTCCTGCTTAATTAGATTTATGGATAGAAGGCGTAGGCTTTGCGCTAAGCTCTTCCACAGAGACTTGTTCTTTGGTCAAATGTTTAAAAAAGGATGCGTCACTAGCGACAGCATAATTAAAAGAAGAGTCTGCCTTCTTCGGGGGTTTCTGCTTTTCTTGGCAGTCTGCAGCCTCAAGCAGAGGACTATCTTCCCCTTCATCCCCTTTAAGTTTTTTTAATTTTTGCGGACTTTCCTCTAAGTCCAAATCCAAACTAGGCTCTCGTTTTAAGGATTTGACTAGCGACCAGCTATTTACATCCTCTAAAGGAATACCATTGGTTTGTTCATAAGAGGTCTCTAGCTGGCGAAGCTCCGTCTGTAACTGATCGCGCATGGTATTTTGATTGGCTTTCAATACCATCCGCTGGACTTGATAAACTATTCCTATCGCCGCTATCGCACCCATAGTCACGAAGATACCACCGGGGATAAATTGCCAAGCAATCATAATTCCTAATAATAATACGGCAGCAACCGTGTTAATAATTGCAGCATTTCTATGTTGACGATAACCTATTTGGTGACGTGCTTGTTCTTGTTGATTATGCAAATCCTGATTGAGCAAAGGAGAATCATTTTTGGCTTTATAATCTTTGTACAAAAGATAGTTTTGTACCGCAGCAAAAACTTCTTTCACTACATCCACTACTGAGGATAGTAAAAAGAGGGTAACCGAGGCCACTGGGGCAATGACAGTTGAGGAGGCCAACCAAACAATATTGCCGCTCACATTCAATGCCGCATTGAGGAGAAGAAAGGAATTATCCCGCAGGCGATTGAATAAAGAGCTCTTTTTATCAAAATGATTTTGATAAGCATAAAAAGCAGAGCGGCCTACAGTAAATAAAAGCCCCATTATGGGAAAAGCAATACTTGATGCGAAAACTATTTTAGCCACGGCAATGATGCCCATAAGAAAGGGGGATACCAGGCTTGCAATTAATAACAAAGCAGCAGTAATGCTCGCAATTAAATATAATCGTTTATTACGCGCCTTTCTTTCTTCTAATAACTCTATAATAGTATGGAGCTGAATATTGGCTTTTATCTGTAAATCTGCATTCAGTTGACACAAGAGATCATAGACAGTGAGTTGCGAGTTTAAGTATTTCCCCCAGCGGTATTTAGGAATACTTAAATTAGTTAGTAAGGTTTCCAATTCTTCAATAATAGCGGTATTATCATGTTTATTATCTTCCTGACCGCTTTCTAAAATAGGTTCACTAGATTGATAATCCCGACCGGCATAAACCGTGAGAAGATAAAAATCTCGCTTAAATTGGATGAGATGCCGATCATAGCCCTTCATGCTCTGTTTAAGGGCTTTATACTCGCCACCTTTAATGAACTTATTAATCTCTTTTAGACTTTGCACAAGTGAAGAGGCATGGAGAGAATTATTTTCTAATTCCACGTGGAGCATCCCCTTTAATTAGTCACAATACACATATTATACACTTAAAGTACAAATAAAAACCATACCAAAAAGAGTAAAATATTCTTGCTTCCAATATTAAGTAGGATAGTAAGACTAAACCAAGTAATAAGGGTAGATTACTGTTTACGGGAGTCGTATTCCATAATCCCTTTATCGCGGGCATAGGCTTCAATTTCGGATTGACGATAATGATAAAAATGTTCTTTTTCTAAAGAAGAGATGCTCTTTCTATTCACATCCACCCAGCAATTAGGTGTTTCATAGTAACGTACATTATGAATACGTAGATCAGGATAGCCTGAAAAAAGGATATCCATCGCCATAAAAACTTCGCGCGCTACATTTTCAGCAGTAGGATTACAATAGTTATTTTCTCCATTGAGGGAAAGCAAATACACCTTACTCCCTGTTTCCCTGCAGGCATTAATAATAATATGATCTTCGGGGTTGGCGATGAAACCATGATCAAACATATCATCTAACCACTGCCCCCCTACGCGTTTAATTTCCCTAAAATCAATACAGTAACCAATTTCTTGTTGCGTAGAAAAAACAAAGGTAAGCTCTATTTTTATGCGGTGCCCATGAAGAGAGAAACATTTGACGCGCTCGTGCATGACTCGATGAGCAATATCCAGCTCAATATTGCGAGTAATAAATTGATCATGACTCATGAAAATAGAAACTCTTGTTAAAAGGGAACACATTGTATCATATTTAATGGACCACAAACTACTTTAGCTTGTATATCAGCACTAATTTCAGTCTTTATTTCTATTAATTGACTCATGTTACGCACGGTCAATTTTAAGCTGCCATATTTTTAAGCTCCTGCCAAGCAATCTGGTTCGCTCTAAGAATCAATTTGTACTTAATAGCAAAGTGATTTAAATGAGTTTTTAT
>NZ_RZGQ01000126.1 GCF_003989735.1 Legionella sp. km772
TTGATTTTTTTGATGCAGTGTAATAATTTCGCTTTTTGGTCATTCTATTCCCCTCTTATATTAGAAGAATAGCTCTTAAAAATACCTTTTTTTCGTCTAAAAATCCGCGCCTATATCACTTAACTGTTTTTGTTTTGTTCATTTATTTTAGCTCATTCTCAGCTTATGCCACGATTCGTGTGGGAATTCCTTTTTATAAACCACCTTTTATTATTGATAAATACGATGGTTTTGATATTAATCTTATGAATATCATCTGCGAACGCTTACAAGAACACTGTGAGTTTCAACCCATGCTCTTTCATACTTTATATATCAGTTTAGAAAATAAAGAAATTGACTTAGCTATTGGAGGACTTACTATTTCGGAAGAACGAGAAACGCTATTTTTATTTAGCCAACCTTATTTAGCAAGTAATGGTACCTTCTTGGTACTTGCTAATAGCCCCTTAAAAACGGCGGCAGATTTGGAGCAAAAAAATATAGGGGTTATCCAAGATTCAGTTTATGGAGATTACCTCCTTGATCAATATGGTAGTAAGGTCAAAATTGTTTCTTTTATTGGTCCTCTCCTTATGTTTTTTGCATTGAATAGTCACCAAATAGATGCCATCTTTTCAGATGAGCGGTCGGTCAATTATTGGATTCAACACAATGATGGTGTATTCAAAGTATTAGGGAAACCTTGTCCTATTGGGAGCGGCTTTGCAATCATGGCTAACCCAGATAGCACCAATTTAATTAATGCCATTAATGGCATCTTAAAACAGCTAGAGCAAGATGGAACTTATGATCAACTTTATGAACAATATTTTTTTTAATACAGAAAAGCCTTGCAAGAACCTATAAAATTCTAGCTAGTGCTTTTCTTGCTTAACGGCGGATGGGCCTTAAGTACCACAAAAAGTGTGATGGATACGTTCATCAGGTGTAGGGGGATGTTGGTAAGTTTCAATACCTGGACGGCTAGTATAGGGATCCTTTAATACTTCTACTAAAGTATTAAAAGGTTTAAAATTTCCGTTGGCCGCTGCATCTAATGCTTGATTTACTTTATGATTTCTTGGAATAACAAGAGGATTATGGGAATTCATCAAATCTAAGGAGAATTTAAAAGGCTTATTGTTTGCTTTAAGTCTTAACTGCCAGTGCTCATACCAAACTTTAAAAGCTTTTTCATCGTATAAGCTACCGGTGGGCATCTCTTCCTGACTTAATGCTCTGAATGTATTGGTGTAATCCGCATTATATTTTTGCATCCAATAGAGTAGGGCGCCAATTAAGCTGCTATCTGTGTTTTGTTGTCCAAATAAACCCAGTTTTGCCCGCATCATGATGAACCATTTTTCTTCATAGAGAGGAGTAAAATTACTAACCTCATTCTTAGCGAGTTCAATGGCTTCATCCAGTTGCTCATGCAATAAAGGGAGTAAGGTTTCAGCAAAGCGAGCTAAATTCCATTGAGCAATACCAGGCTGGTTGACATAACAATAACGCCCCTTTTCATCGATAGAACTAAATACAGTCGATGGGTCATAAAAATCCATAAATGCACAGGGCCCATAATCAATAGTTTCACCCGAAATAGCCATATTATCAGTATTCATTACTCCATGAATGAAACCGACACGCATCCAGTGGGTGATTAGCTCAGCTTGCTTTTCTATAACCATTTTTAATAAGTGAAGATAAGGATTAGCTGCTTCTTTTGCCTGGGGATAATGCCTTTCTATCGCATAGTCCGCAAGAATTTTAAGCCCCTCTACGTCATTGTTTGCGGCGAGTTGTTCAAAAGTACCCACTCTTAGGTGACTGGCAGCGATACGAGTAAGTATGGCACCTTGTAAAACTGTCTCCCTGTAAACGGGCTCTCCGGTAGTGACTACGGCCAGACTTCGTGTGGTTGGAATGCCCAGTGCATGCATTGCTTCACTGATAATATATTCTCTGAGCATAGGGCCCAGAGCTGCTCGTCCATCACCACGTCGCCCATAAGGTGTTTGGCCTGAGCCCTTAAGTTGTACATCAACCGAGCTACCGTTAGGTGTTTTATGCTCACCAATAAGATGCGCCCGACCGTCACCCAAAAAAGTGAAATAGCCAAATTGATGGCCAGCATAGGCTTGGGAGATAGGGTCCGCTCCTTTTGGTAATTGATTTCCAGAAAAAACTTGCGCCAGCTCCTCTTGCGAACAAGCTTGAAGATTTAAACCCAGTTGCTCACTTAAGTTGTCATTAAGCACGACCACTTGGGGTTGACGAACTTTCAACGGTAAAAGTCTAGTAAAGAAATGCTCAGGAAGCCTGGCATAACTGTTATCGAAATTCCAAGCAAGCTGAGGTTTATGCAATGTTGACATCTTTAGTTTATTATCTCGTTTAACGGCTTATTATTAAGTATATAATGATTTACAACCAATAACAGGTGTGTAATTTAATGAACTCTAATTCTTTATTAAAAATTATTCTTGCTAGCTCTTCACCCAGGCGTTTGCAAATTTTACAAGAACATGGATTAGCCCCCACGGTAATGCCGGCCGATATTGATGAAATTTTGCAAGCGCATGAAGAAGCAAATACCTATGTCACCCGTTTAGCAAAAGAAAAGGCACAAGCTATTTTACAGAAAATATCAACAAATAGTGCTGATCTGATTCTAGCAGCAGATACCACGGTTGCCTATCATAATCAGATTTTAGAGAAACCGAAAGATCGCGATGATGCTTACCGGATGCTAAGCTTATTAAGTGGGAAGTCTCATGAGGTTTATACCGGTTATGCACTAATTTTTTTACCGGAACAAGAGTGGTTGGTGAATTACGTTACCACGACTATCTGTTTTTATACCCTCACTGAGAAGCAAATTAATGATTATATCGCATCGGGTGATCCTTTTGATAAAGCAGGAAGTTACGGGATCCAGCAAGTAGGTGAGTCCTTTGTTAAAGAAATAAAAGGTTCTTACTACAATGTAATGGGGCTACCTATTGAAGAAATTCTGCAAAAACTTAAAGAGCGTGCTTAAGCTTACATGCTTAAGCAGTCAGTTTTTATTAGCTTGAGGACAATCCTCGCACATCGAAGTCATTTGAGTACAAAAGGATTTTTGTTCTTTGGTAAGCCTATCAAAGTTCTCATTACAAGATATTAATTTTTCCCGGTCGCATATTTTCTGGCACGGGTAAGAGTGGGTTTGAGGAAGCTGGGCAATTTGACTTTTAGAATAAAGGGGATAATCTTTCTCGGCATGAATCGTTAACGATAGTAATAAAGAGATGAGTATAGCCGCAACCTGCCACTTATTTGTCCTCATAGTCTCACCCCTGAAAATGTGTTGAAATTTATTTACAACAAATAAGCGATTGGCAATAAAAAATCAATTACTTATTTCTCTTGACTATTCATAAAGAGACATCAATTTGTATTATTAATACGGTAGATTGCCGATCCTATTTAATTTTAACTTACCAATACACAGATCTACTGCAAATCAAAATAAAATGCTGTATAATTACGCCACTATTTTTCTAATCCATTTAATAAGAGCGCTATGACTGACTTAAACCTGTATAGAAATATTGGTATCTTCGCCCACGTAGATGCCGGAAAAACCACAACTACCGAACGTATTCTTAAGCTTACTGGTAGAATCCACAAAATGGGTGAGGTTCACGAAGGTGAGTCAACAACCGATTTCATGGAGCAAGAAGCAGAGCGCGGTATTACTATTCAATCAGCTGCAGTAAGTTGCTTCTGGAAAGGTACTCGTTTCAACGTTATTGATACCCCAGGACACGTAGACTTCACTGTAGAAGTATACCGTTCACTCAAAGTACTCGATGGCGGTATCGGGGTCTTTTGTGGTTCAGGCGGTGTTGAGCCTCAGTCAGAAACTAACTGGCGTTATGCGAATAATTCAAAAGTATCTCGTTTGATTTTTGTAAACAAGCTCGATCGAATTGGCGCAAACTTCTTGAAAGTAACTGAACAAATTAAGAAGGTATTAGGTGCCAATCCTTTAATCATGACTTTACCTATCGGTTTCGAAGACAGCTTCGTAGGTGTTGTTGATTTATTAACCCGCAAAGCCTATGTGTGGGACGAGAGTGGACAACCAGAAAATTACAAAATCACTGATGTTCCAGCTGATATGCATGATGATGTTGAGATGTATCGCGCTCAATTAATTGAAACAGCTCTTGAAATGGATGATGACCTGTTAATGGCATACCTAGATGGTGAAGAGCCTTCAATAGATGAAATTAAGCGTTGTATCCGTAAAGGTACGCTTGAACTGGCCTTCTTCCCAACTTATTGTGGTTCAGCCTTCAAAAACAAAGGGATGCAATTATTACTGGATGCAGTGGTTGATTATTTACCAGCTCCTCATGAAGTTAACCCACAGCCTTTAACTGATGCTGAAGGTGAACCCAATGGTCAATTCGCTATTGTTTCTCCTGACGAACCATTCCGCGCCTTAGCCTTTAAGATTATGGATGACCGTTTTGGGGCTCTTACCTTCGTTCGCATTTATTCAGGAAGATTAAATAAAGGGGATACCATCCTTAATTCCTTTACGGGTAAAACTGAACGTGTTGGTCGTATGGTTGAGATGCAAGCAAATGAGCGTAATGAATTGCAAAGTGCTGAAGCAGGGGACATTATCGCTATCGTCGGTATGAAAAACGTTCGAACTGGTCACACCCTTTGCGATCCTAATCATGAGTGCACACTTGAAGCAATGGTCTTCCCTGAGCCCGTTATTTCTATTGCAGTGACGCCAAAAGATAAAGGCTCTACTGAAAAAATGAGTATTGCTATTGGTAAAATGGTGGCCGAAGATCCTACCTTTAGAGTAGAGACTGATGAGGATTCAGGAGAAACTATCCTGCGTGGTATGGGTGAATTACATCTTGATATTAAAGTAGATATTTTAAAGCGTACTTATGATGTTGAGTTGATCGTTGGCCAGCCACAGGTTGCTTACCGTGAAACTATAACTAAACCAGTTGCAGACAGCTATACCCATAAGAAGCAATCTGGTGGTTCGGGCCAATATGGTAAAATTGATTACACTATCTCCCCTGGAGAACCTGGCACTGGATTCACCTTTACTTCGACTGTGGTCGGTGGAAACGTTCCTAAAGAATTCTTCCCAGCTATTGAGAAGGGATTCCGCTCCATGATGGATACCGGTACTTTGGCAGGCTTCCCTGTATTGGATGTTGTGGTTAATTTAAGCGATGGTGCTTATCACCCTGTTGACTCTTCAGCAATAGCCTTCGAAATCGCCGCAAAAGGTGCATTTCGTCAATCAATACCTAAAGCTGCGCCTCAATTACTTGAGCCAATCATGAAAGTTGATGTGTACAGCACAGAAGATGATGTGGGTAATGTGATTGGTGACTTGAACCGTCGTCGTGGTATGATTTCTGGTCAAGAACCCAGTGCAGCTGGCGTACGCATTAAAGCCGATGTCCCTCTTTCAGAAATGTTTGGTTACATCAGCACCTTACGTACTCTTACCTCTGGCCGTGGCCAGTTTTCAATGGAGTTCTCTCATTATGCTCCATGCCCAGCTAGTGTGGCAGAAACAGTGATTGCAAAAGAAAAAGAAAAGAAAGCGGCTAAGTAACACAATTAGTAATGCTAAAAGCCCCTTCAGTTAGTTCTGATGGGGCTTTTTTTTGGTTTTTGAATCGATATCATAGTTTACCTCCCGTAATGTTTTTAAGTAAAAAAAGAGCGATAATTATTTATTTTGAATAAACTGTTTATTTAATGGTGAGTTAAGGTTTTTGTAGTATTCTTCCCACGACCACTTAGTCAAGTTAGCGAGGAAAATATGCCAAGAAAACTTTACGAAATTTTAAATGTTAATGAGACTGCGGGCCAGGATGAAATAAAAAAAGCCTATCGAAAATTAGCACTGAAACATCATCCGGATAAAAACCCTAACGACAAAGAAAATGCGGAAAAGAAGTTTAAGCAGATTGCGGCGGCTTATGAGGTTTTGAGTGATGAGGTGAAACGAAAGCACTATGATCGGGGATTTATCAAAGATACAGATATTTTTCCTGAAAGCCGGACACAGGAGAAGGGTGCTACAAACAGAACCAGCTCAAGCTATAACCATCAATCTCACGCTAACCGATCCAGTACTAATACAGATCAGAGCAATCACTCCTCACAACAAAAATACTATTACCAAAACAGCAATTCCTTTTTTAAGTCTCAATCCACCAAACAAACATTTGATTTGGCAAGTTTGTCTTGGGAACTCTTTTATATTCTAGCGATGGTTTTACTGGTTATGCTTAATAAAGAAGAAAATCCACGAGCTAATAACCACTACTCCTTCTCATCCCATTAATGTTTTCCCGCTGTAAAGCGGGAAGTTTTAATCGCCTATAATTGGAACTTTGTTGCTTAGCTTAAAGAGGCCTGGTAAGACAGATGACCATTATTTTCTAAATAGCTTTGTAAGCTGGTTTCCGAATTAGCCTGTAATTCTGTGATTTTTTCTAAGGTTAATTTTATGCCATTTCGATTAAAAAATTGATTTTTTGTTTCTTCGCTTTGGCCGCGTTGATAGCCTTGTTCGCTTAACCAAGAATGTACCACTTCTGTAAAGAGTGTATTGAGTTCTTCTTGCAAAGGCATTTTGTCTTTAACTAGTTTAACGACTAACCCTTCCGCATCATTTATAGAGACATTATGAATAAGAGTAGGAATAGCCTGTTTACCTTGCTCTATGAAATCGCTCATGCTGGGCGGTCTGTTAAAAAAGGAATAGGCTCGATTTTTTATGGGCATTTTAACCGCGCCTTCTAAATCACAATGCATGGCTTCTGCATAGCCTGCATAAGCGCCCAACAGAGCTAATATAGAATTTTTCCATTCAGCATTGGTAGCATCCGTCCCTTTATTTAGAATGTCAGCAGTGTGATTAGCTGCATTATCCCAGGGATCGCCCACAATCTTGTCCTCTTTATTGCGAAGAGAATATTTTTCAACTAATTGCTTATATTGTCTTTCATAAACAAACGCTTGTGCACGAAGCTGCTCAAAATATTCTTGTTCGCGTCTTAGGAACAAATCTTTGCGGAATTGCTCCTGTTTAGCTTTAGCATCTTCACTAATGCGTTGTTCAAATTGGGCTATAGTCATTTTATCCTGCACTAGCAATTAAAAGGTATTAGTGTAAAGAAAAGCTCCTTAATATTAATGAGAATCGATTTAATTTACACTATTTTTGCAAAAAAAATTGTACCTACGGAGAAAAGATATCAGGCTTAGTAATTGCTTATTTTCTAAATAACAGCAGCGAGGATTTATATTTGTTGCAGCTCCCACTACTTAATAGGTAAATTAAAAGAAAAAGTTGTGCCTTTAGTATTAGTTTTAAAATAAATAGTTCCGCCATGTCTTTCTATAATCGTTTTACTGATGTTGAGTCCAAGCCCTGTTCCGTTATGAACTCGGGATAATGTCGAATCAGCCTGCGCAAATTTTTGAAAAATTTTAGGTTGAAATAGTTCTGGGATACCAGGACCATCATCGGTCACCGAAATTTCTACATGGCTATGGTGTAAAGTTGAGGTGAGTCTTATCTCTCCATCATGCGGGGAAAATTTAATTGCGTTGGAGATTAAATTTGAAAGCACTTGAATTAGACGATCATAATCACCATTAATCACACTATTTTCTGGGAGAGGCAATAGTTTTATCTTTACATGAAAATGTTCAGCGTAGGGTTGGTTTGCTACCACTGCTTCGGATAATAAATTATTTAAAACTATCGGTTTAAATTGAAACTCCATTTGCCCAGAATCAATTTTTTCCACATCTAAAAGATCATTAATGACTCATGTTACGCACATAAACTTGTAGTTTGACTAAAAAGCATTAGAATTCCGCCCTTAATTTTAGGGAGGGAATTAAATGGATATGCTTGATCTTTATAGTGATTATTTGATTTTCCA
>NZ_RZGQ01000127.1 GCF_003989735.1 Legionella sp. km772
TTTGATTTTTTTGATGCAGTGTAATAATTTCGCTTTTTGGTCATTCTATTCCCCTCTTATATTAGAAGAATAGCTCTTAAAAATACCTTTTTTTCGTCTAAAAATCCGCGCCTATATCAAATAGCCATTATCATTAACAATTAATAAAGGATCTTTAAATATTGCCCGCAGATTTTTAAGCGAGGTACTCATGGCTGGTTGACTAATAAAAACTTTATCTGCCGCGGCACTCACTCCTCGTTCGGTTAAAAGTGCGTGCAAATGGAGCAATAAATTCAAATTTATTTTTTTAAAATTTGTCATTTAATTGAGTCGCATCCTTTTATATTATCTTAGTATAAAATAATTTTTTATCCTGGCCCGCAGCCCTATTAAATTCTTCGTCCTCTTTTTTATTTTATAGGTTCGCTTATACTCAATTTAATTTGTTTAAAATAAAAGTCTATGGAGACAAAACGTACTATACAACAAACTTTCTTCGCGATAGGCCTCTATGCCCTCTTATCTTGGCCCCTATTCGAAGATGGCAATAAAAAACAACAATTTAATGGCCAATATATTAAACTAATGCTGCAGAATTATTGTGAATTCATAATGAGAGAGAAATTCGGGGATCACCAACTAGCTCCCTTCGAGATAAGGGAAAATAAAAGCCCTGCTAAGACTCAAGAAGCCTATTTAAGAAGTATAAGCGTGCTCTACGTCATAAAAAGCAAAGATTCCGCCCCCACCTCTACGTCGTGTACTGCAAGCGTTTTTTTAAATGATAATCTAGACCAAATCCCGGCAAATACTAAAATTACGATTAAAATGACAGGCTTTAACCAGCAAGACAGCACCCAGACATACACCACCATTAAGGAATTAAGCTTTAAAGAACTTAATATAAAATACCCCACCGCAATCGGTGCGACCGTAGTTTTGTATAATAAACGTCTCAGTATGATGGATATTTTTTCTTTGTGGTTGGAGCAATATGGTTGGAAGAGTAAACATCCACTACCTCAATAACGGTTATTCAACTCTCTTGCACTAAGTTACAAAACATATTCATCATTGAAAGTTGCTCAACATTGCGGGGACCAGACTGCAACAACGCCGGAGAATAAACAATAATTGCCATACATTGCGCTCTTGATATGGCCACATTAAGGCGATTTTTGTCAAACAAAAAATTTAAGCCCCGCGGTGACTCATGAGCGCTGCTTGCACACATAGTTAGAAAAACAATAGGCGCTTCCTGCCCTTGAAATTTGTCCACACTGCCAACCCTAGCTTGGGCTCCAAGAGCAGTTTTTAATTTATTGACTTGATAATTATAAGGAGCAACAAAAAGAATATCCTCCCAAGAAATAGATCTTTGCTTCCCCTCCTTATCAGTAAAACTTCTGCCCAATAATTCATGAGTTAACATAACAATTTGCTCCACCTCTTCATCACTCGCTTGCGTATTGCCTTCATGCGCTACAGGTACAGCAATAATGCCAGCCTCCTTATTTAATACACCATGATACCCAGGAGGAACCTTTATTAATTGCCTATCGTTCTGCGGAGCGGCTTCCAGTTTGCCCTCATAAACAGCCTCACTGATAAATTGGTTGACTGCCGAATGCATACGGTAGGTAGTCCCCAAAAAAACTCCCATAAAAGCAGGTATAGTAGGTGTAGAATGCAGCAAATAATCCAGAATCGATAAACCACTATCCTCTGGATGGCTTCCTTGCGAAGGTTGACCCAATTGCATTTGATCGCCCATTAAAATGAGATTGGAAGTTGACCGACTGATGGCAATTAAATTAGCAAGGCTAACTTGTCCGGCTTCATCAATAAATAAATAGTCAAAGGCCTTTTCAAGATCCTCCCTGGCAAAGCCCCAAGCGGTAGCTCCTACAACACTGCCTGCTTGTAAAAAGCCCGCAATATTTTTATTTTCCAGCACAGAGATTTTCAAATGGTCAATGGTTTCTTCAGTAGTACGTGTACAAGCAAAAGATCCTGAAATTCCTTCTTCCTGGCAATATTTGGCCGTGTTAATTAATAAGTTATTTATGGCTTTATGACTATTAGAAGAGATCCCTACTTTTTTACCTCGCTTCACTAATTCGGCAATTAAATGTTTCCCTGTATAAGTCTTTCCTGCTCCCGGGGGTCCTTGGATGGTTAGATAGCTATTATCCAGATTAATAACCGCCTGAATCATTTCATCCAAGCGTTGTTGCGGATCTTGACTGGGAGCAATTGCCTGACCGGAAGTATAACCTTTGATCCTGGGGATTGATTTACCCAAAAAATCAATGATTGCGGTTTGCTCAAGGCTTCCCTTTAGGTAGGCTTCAGCTTGCTTCCTAATGGCATTAGGAATTGGGTCAGGATCAACGTATTCATTAGGAATCAGTGTAAGAGGACTCTCAACTTCCTCTTTTATTTTCAGCGCAATGATCCCATGCTCCAAATCACTGCCCTCGGCATGAAAAGCCGCTTTTATAGTTTTACCCTCTGTTGTTTCCTTACCTAACAAATAATAGTCTGTTGCATTGCCCTTAAATTCCTGATCCGGATCAAAGGAATATTCATACACTAAATTTCGGGCTTTAGGGCTTGGCTTATAAGGTTTTTTTTCAGTTCTATAACAAAAAGCCAGGCAATCAATATCCTCGAGTAATTCCTCATGGCTTAAACCTAATCTATCGAATAAACGCCAAAAAACCGGTTTTGATTCACGCCGATGAAAGTCAATTGACCAAGCCATCACCGTGTTAATTCTTGCTAATTTCCCCTCGCCTGCATCGTTTAATCGTGATGCTCGTGCCAGCAGGTTATCGCGTAGTTTAATACTGTCGTTAATTTCTTCTTTAATCTCGGGTTCAACTAATTCCGTTTTACCAAGGAAACCGATGCCGCTGGCTCGCTGCCTATCTCTTAACCAGACGGCTAATTCCTGGGTAGAATTACAGTCATCAATGTTATACGAACGGATATCATTTAATATTTTTGAAGTTTGCCACACCTCGCCGTCAGGATTTTCTCGCCACCGCTCGTAAACAACAACTGAATCACTTCCAGAACCAACTTCCGTATCCCTTTTACCGCGATATAAATGTTCAACATTTTTAATCGAATAACGCGGCTCCCCTATTAATAAAGCAGCTTTTACGATTTTATATAAATCAACAAAGACTTCATTACGGAGCAATTGGTCCACTTCATATTCATACAAGCCATACCGGCCCATGAGTTTTCGACAAGCGCTAATTTCATAGCTGGCATAATGATAAATGTGCATGGTGGGATCTTGTTGCCAACGCTGGTACACCCATTCAATGAATGCTTTGAAACTCTCTTTTTCTTGCTCGTGGTTATGTGCCCAAAAATCTCGGTATTGTCGCTGGTTATTCTCGTCAAAATAAGCGATACCCCAAAGATATTCTAGTCCCCCCTCTTCCAGGGGAAATCCTTCAATGTCAAAAAAAATATCATTTTTAGAGGATGGAGGTAATAACGCTAAACCTTGTTTTGTGCCCTCGACTTTTTGAATTAGTAGGTAGGCAGGTATTTCTTCTCCCATACTGTCTTTTTGAATTTTAGCTTGCGCTTTCAGCCGCTCCAATAACTCAGGCTTTATGCCCTTTACGTTGGTGAACTGGGCTTTCGCTAAAGCCGCCATCGTGTTAATGCCGGCTTTATTTAATTTCTTAATTTGTCCTGAAGTAATGTTTGCAACCTGAATTAAGTGGTCCACTTCTATTAGCAACCTTTCGGCATAGGCACTCCATCTTCCCCAATTTTTTGATGAAGCAGGATCGGGAAGTTGAGTGGGCTCAAATTGTTGATGTTCTGCCAAAAATTTATATTTCAAATTCTGGTAGAAATAAAAATAATCATTAATTCTGAACCGCTTTTGTTCTTTGGTGCCAAGGATTATAGTGATATGCTCAGCACTATTATGTTGTAGTGCCGCAAGCATTTCAGCATAACAACATAATTGCACCAAAAAATGGGTTTTAACCGATTTGGCTAACTTGCTATCCCAAATTTCATAACAATAATCCCCAAAAATGCTCCTCCCTTCTACTTTTACCAAAAAATCGGCATAGCCTTTAAACGGTGGCAATTCCAAATGACCTTGATAGATAATATCCACTCCTTTTTGCATTGCCTCTAAGGTAGCTCGATAGGAATCGCTTCGTTGATGTAGATTAGCTACTCTTAGCCCGCAAGTCGCAAAGTGTGCCAAAATTTCTGACTCATGCTGATTTCCCATATCATGCAAGACATCAAGTAATTCATCTTTTTTATCAGGCGCAGGCAACAAGTGAGGGTGGGTTAGAGCCAAATGCTCCATCCAAGAGGCAAAAGGACTATCCATAAATTGGGTCAGATCGGAGGGTGAAAATATTAGTTGGTCGGATTCGAGATGCATTTAAGTTTTACCTCGGGAAAACAAGTATGATTCAACAGGTGTTTATGTAGTGAGTGTAGCAAAAATAAATATCCTCGAGGGCTATCTAGTCATCCGACCATGGCAAACGCATCTAAAGAGTGCACAGTTAAGTCTGCTATATTATTTACCTACCGCGCTTTAATCTTAAGAGAGATCCACGCGGATTTAGTCTATATCCCTTGTTCCAGTTGAGTATAAGACTTTTCTCAAGCGCATACTCGACATGCTGTTAAAAAAATTCTACTCATTATTCTTTATAATAAATAATTCTCTTCATTCCCACCTAAAAGCTTAACGAAACAAGCTAGCTTGAGCTAAATGCTTTAATGTCCTGCTATAGTGTTATAGTGCTATGCCCATTATCTGCTGCTAGCATGGGATTGGAAGTCCTCATTTCAACAGTACCATCAATACTCACTAAAGAAGGCCGTGCACCAAGAGATAAACGGGCTAAAGTGCCTGAACTGAGCCGCTCGTTTTTGTTGTCGGCTATAAAATCAGGTTGGATGCGTTTTAACCAGCGCATGAGTAATAAAATAGCAGCAAGCCCGGTGCTGAGGGCAAATCCTGTCGCCACGCCATCGATTCCCATATTAGTTTTAAGTCCCAAAGCCCCAGACATGGCGATACCCAAGGCAATACATCCCATAGAAATTGCGGTAGCATGCTTATCATCACCTAATACTCGCAGCTGTTGCAACAAAACAAAGCGTGCGGCATCGAAGGCATCCCCCATAAACATAATTGGCGCTAAAGACTGAAGAATGGGATTAAGCGTCTTACTGTTTTCGGCGGCAGACTTGGATAATAGGGAAGGATAGGCGGATAAAGCAACAAAAACCGGAAGGATCCCAATCATTAAAGACAAGAGCCCCATTTTGCCGGCCATGCTGGCATTTTCAAATTGAGCTTCTCCAATTTGTCGGTTTATTTCCTGAGCACAAGTCTGGCCAAAAGCAATTTGTAATAAAAATGAAAACAAAGAAAATTGCATAATCGAGGAAAAAGCTGCTTGTTGTTCAACACCGATCATCCCTGCAAAAATATTAATCATCAGGCTTAAGGTGGTTTCAACGGACATATTCGCCGCAATGGAGCCCGTATAAGCGGTAATTTCCTTTAATTGTGCTAGGTAGGGCGTCCAAGACTTATAAAGATGTAAAAATGGATAGGGTTTTAATTCAGGGGAGCAGTGGATATAGACTAAATACTCCGCCGCGGTAACCCAAGGATCAAGTACGCATCCAATCAAAAGACCTGAAACGCCCATTTTAGGTGCTCCTAATTTCCCAAAAGCGAGCACGGACCCTATGGTCATGCCTAAAGTCAAATTAACAAGGCTTAAGATCATTGCCGGCTTTGTTTTTTCAAAAGCAAAAAGGATATTATCGGCGCTGAATCGAACCAACATGGCAGGAACAGCTAAGGCATAGTATTTGACAAAAAAAGAAGCGATGTCTGCCACCGCTTCATCTTGATTAAATCCGTAGATGAATAAGGGCTTAGAATTCACCATCGTTGTAATCATCAGCAACGACATTGGCAAAGAAAGAATTAAGCTATTGCCAAAAGCGGCAGCCAAATGTTCGCTTTTTGCTTGCAGGATCTCTGCAGCAGCGCCATTTTTCTGTGCCTCACGGAATTCGCCCAACTCTTTACCCGCAACTAAGGCCATTGCAAGTGCCGGGCTTGCCCCAACACAGACAAGGGAATTAAGTAAAGAGGTAATTAGAGTGATTGCCGCTAAATGCTCTTCATCCACATTAAGTTGACTTAACAAATAGACCAACATCGCCATTTGCATACTAAACGAATAAGAAGCAGCAGTTTCCAGAGAAAGGCGGGATAATTTTTCTATGGCCTGCCAGTGAGTCATTTTTGTATCTTTTGAGCCCAGCTCTTCTTGGCTTGCCTGTTCAATATCCAGCTCATTAATCATAGAAGCCCCCTTAAAGATTTAAATAAGTACAAAATTATAACACAAAAAGTCTATTTTGTACTTTTTTAAATAATTTTAGAGCTGTTCACAGTATCTGTTTTCGAGCTCCATGCTAACTTTTAAGCATTAAAAAACTAGTTCTCCATGGAATGTTTCTGGTTTAAGCAAGCCTCGCCCCTTGGCGGCCATAGACTAAGCTCAATAATACACCACTTCTTCCATATGAATTGAACAAATACATCCAGGGGAACTGCTAGAGTCGTCGGTTCAAAGATTAACAATCTTTGCGTCTATGATCGAACAATACCTTTGGGTGAAGTTTTAGTCTACAAACTTCCTGATTAAAGTACATTTACGAAAAAAATGAGCTCCTAAAAACATTAAAAATAATTGAGCTAAACTGTCTGCCTGTTCTCCAATTAAGAAGCCATTACCATCACAAATTTCATGGAGCTTCTTTACCGGCACTTCGAGTACCGAAGCAAGCCTATTAATATCCATATCGCTATATTTTGTTAGAACATCTATTAAAATTTTCTGTTTATTTCCTTTACTACAAAAATCAATTTTAACCAATGACTCTGGGAACTCTAATGTGCAACTCATCCATCTACTCCTAAATTTAACTCTATTTTGACGGCTCTTTCTTGCGCTAGTACCAATCTCTTACTGCTAAGACTTTGGTTAAACCGCGTGAGAATAACTATATGATATTTTGGAGAAATTGATTTAGCTGAAAGTTACTATTTACAAACGGATAATTATAAGAGATTATTAAAGTTTTTTATCTGTAGTCTGCCAAAGTTTACACAATTTTTTATCTTATCCTACGTGCAAAGACGTTAGAAAAGCCTGAAAATAAATAACCTAAAGTAAACATAGTCGGTACACCCACTATGGCCCAATACCAGATATAATTTTTTTCTTCACCAAAACTGTATAAAAAAGTATAGCCGACTATTAGGCTAGCAAAGATACTGACCAATGCGCCTAACTTGGATAGTCTTTTGAAATAAAAAATAGCAATGACAGAAAAATAAATGCTGGACATTTGCATTATAGCCAAAACTGCGGCATGTAAGACATTCGCTATATTGTTCAACGCTATATAGTAATTGATAACTCCTAATATAATCCAAACAACATAATTAATTTCAGGAGAATCATTATCTTGCTTTTGTAAAAATCCTGAAGTGATTATTCCAAGCATTGAGCTCCAGACCCCACAGATTGTGGTGGTAGCAATATAAAAAAAAGTAATGATATAAAATGTATTTAATTTTAAAGGCGCAAAGGTAGTAAGTATCATGGGAAAAGCCGTTTCAGGCTGCTCTAGAAACACACCATACTTTCTCAAAAGTACAGCGGAAAGTATCATTGCGGAATAGAAAGTAAACAAAAGTAGTGATGAATAAATAGAAGCTCTGTATGCAGTTGCTACACAGGGTCACCTCATGAAAAATTTTGAGATAAGATAGTGGTTAAAATAGAATCATCCCATCCAGCATTTTTTCTGAGCCGCTTAATAGATTGCCTTTTCATCTGATTTTTAGTTAATTGA
>NZ_RZGQ01000128.1 GCF_003989735.1 Legionella sp. km772
GAAAATCAAATAATCACTATAAAGATCAAGCATATCCATTTAATTCCCTCCCTAAAATTAAGGGCGGAATTCTAATGCTTTTTAGTCAAACTACAAGTTTATGTGCGTAACATGAGTTAAACAGACAAAAACCGCTACCCAAATCGTTAAATGCATGATGAGATGGAAGCCCAAAAGAAAAATACAAGGGTGAAGCCGGGTTTAAACTTAGGGCTAAGTCTTTGATGAGTAGTTCAAAAGTTTTAGGAGTGCTCACAATGTCTGAGTTCAATCGTTTATAACCCCTAGCTTGAGCTTCGATACAATGATTAATAATTGTTTGTAAGTATTTTATAGGATGAATAGTTAAAATTAATTGCAAGAGAGGCTCCGTCTCGGCCATTTGCTCCACTTTTCTTAAAGCAAAGGCTTTTTTCCCTAAATCAATCAATTTAAATAAGGCTTGCCAATTTTTATTGAATTCGAATTCATCCGTGGTTTTTACCGGAAGGCTCGTGCTCCCTAGCACTAGTTCACTCATATGGGTTAAGCGGCTTTGCTGATCCTCAGCCCCACCTGCAGGCATTTTTGCCATATAAGCTAGATCTGTGGGGGAGGGAATTTGAATGCAGCATTCTGACGATATCCTTATTACATCCATGGCCTCATCTTCATTTGCATAGGAATTAAGCTCAGCTAATGTTTTACGCATCCGCCGTATAGTTCGTGCAGAGATATCTTGAGGATGCTCTAAATGCTTTTCTAATTGCTGTTGATAATGGTTAAGCTCAGCTAAATCCATTGTTGCTGAACTTAATAGGACATTAATGTTCTCAAGTAATTTATCCACAGCCGCTGCCTTGGCTTGTGGGAAAAAGGTTCTAGGCATATCCATGTCCTATAATTAAAAGGTTAATTTTATTATAGCCCTAAGAATTTCTAGATAAATAGCCTAAACTTAGTGAATTTTGCAATTTAAGGATAAACATGGTTATAAAGAATTTTAATAAGCTAGTTATTAGTTTATTAATGAGTATGCCGCTAATCACTCAGGCTATGGAGACGATGACGGTTTCTATTAATAAACATCCTTTTTATTTAGAGGTTCCAGAAACCCAAAGTGAGTATAACCGTGGTTTAATGTATCGTCACCGCTTAGCTGAAAGCGGGGGCATGATTTTTGTTTTTGATCCTAAGAGTACAAGTCAACCTACAATGTGGATGAAAAATACTTATCTGCCGCTGGACATGTTATTTATTGGACCTGATTATCGAATTAAGTGTATTCTTGAGCACACTAAGCCTTTATCCACAGTGCCTCTATCTTGTGATAACTCTGTTTTAGCTGTTATAGAACTTAATGCAGGCGAGGTCAGTCAATTCGAATTAAAAACAGGAATGGAAATTCAGGGGCAAGTTAAATAAATAATGAGGTATTCATGGTTAAGCATCAAATCATTCGTTTAGCTCCGAAATCCTACGGGGTTCATTTAATAAGCAAGGAATTATTGGAGCAGGTGACTATTAAAGGTAGCGGCCTATTACATTTGTTTATTCAGCATACCTCTGCCGCCTTGGCCTTAAATGAAAATGCCTCCCCAGATGTCTTAGAGGATGTTCAGACTTTTTTTAATCATCTAGTTCCTGAGAATAGACACTATAAGCATGATGAAGAAGGGCCTGATGATATGCCTGCCCATATTAAATCCATTCTATGTAGTACTTCTTTAACCCTTCCTTTTCAAGATGGCCGTTTATTACTTGGTGTATGGCAGGGTATTTATTTAATGGAATTTCGTTATAAAGCAAGTGCTCGCTCTATAGTTGTAAGCCAATTTACTTAGAGGCTACTCTTCTTTATCGATCTGCACATTAAATCGAGCACTGATTTTACCGCAATTATTTTTTGCGGTTATTTTAAGGTCAAAATTATCTTTTTTTTGCGCATCGATCAACAGCAGACCACTATGCGGATCAATCTGGACCTTATTGTTTTTTTGCAGCTTTTGATAGGAAACCGCATAGATCAGATGGTCGCCGCTAAAATAGGGTTGCAAATTAATGCGTGCCGTATTATCGGCGATAATCTCCCAATTTTCGATGCTCTTTTTAAGGAGGGGTGCTTGTCCTAAGCAGGATGTGGCATCACTTAAAGAAGCAAAGACAAGCAGTAAGCTACTAATAAATAATTTCATAAGATTCTCTATTTGTTGCAACAATGTGATAAGTATAGAATAGCCTTAGCTCAATGATTTATTTACTCTAAAATTAAGGAAGTTTTGATGAAAGCGATAGGATATTATGCCGGTAGTGAACATACTCTAATTGATGTAGATTTACCCAAGCCAAAAGCAACAGGACGAGATATTTTAGTTGAGGTTAAAGCCATTGCAGTAAATCCTGTGGATATTAAAGTAAAGAAAAACACCCAGCCTGAAGAGGGTGAGGTAAAAATTTTAGGTTGGGATGCCGCGGGCATTGTCCTAGAAACCGGGCCGGAAGTGACTTTATTTCGGCCTGGCGATGAGGTTTGGTATGCCGGTGACATAACCAGATCTGGAACCAACTGCGAGTTTCATTTAGTTGATGAGCGTTTAGCAGCAAAAAAGCCCCGTTCTTTGAATTTTCAGGAGGCTGCAGCTTTACCACTCACTAGTTTGACCGCTTGGGAGCTGTTGTTCGATCGTTTAAAGGTTGATGCCAATGACAAAGGGACTTTATTGATTACTGGGGCAGCAGGAGGGGTAGGGTCTATTCTCGTTCAGTTGGCAAGACAACTGACTAAATTAACCATTATTGGCACCGCATCCCGTGCAGATTCGGTGAAATGGATTCTCAACAATGGGGCTCATTATGTGATTGATCACAGTAAAAATATGAAAACCCAATTAGAGGCCATTAACTATCCTGAAATCGACTATGTGATTAGCCTAACCCATAGTGATGAGCATGCGACTCAATTGGTTGACGCTTTGAAACCCCAAGGTAAATTTGCCTTGATTGACGATCCTATGCACTTGGATATTAAGCTGTTTAAACTGAAGAGTATTTCGATTCATTGGGAAATGATGTTCACCCGTTCGCGCTTTAAAACCTCAGATATGATAAGGCAACATGAAATTTTAGCTGAAATGGCGAGAATGGTTGATAATGAGCAAATTAAGACCACCGTCGGCGAATGTATGGGTATAATTAACGCTGCCAACCTTAGTAAAGCGCATGCGTTGATTGAAAGTCATGCTGCTCGCGGTAAAATTGTTTTAAATGGTTTTGTTTAATTGTAAAACTTAGCGCCGATTTTTATGGAATAGGGGGAAATAGGCCCCCTTTTTTCTTAGAATACGTTTCGTGCCGGAGCACCATATAATGCGGTACTGTGGAACAAGTCCTACCCCTGCTCTGTTAGTCTATTGGATATGGGGCTTTCTTTGCGGAATGCCCCGACTCCTATTCTAAGCGACTATGAGGATGAACAGGGCATTAAAGTAAAGGCTAAAAGGTCTTGATTATTCATCCAACCCCATAGGTCGAGCTTTGGCTCGGCAGCTGTCCTCACCTCTCTCGTTAGACCCCGTATCTGCCATAAAATTTCTGGTTAAGCCCATCATTTAATTCTATTTGAGCTATAGTAAAAAGAAGGAATAAGAATAAAACATAAGATTAATCAATCAAGGAACTATCATGATCAATACTCTGCTATCGCTTGTAGCAGTTACATCATTTGGTTTGTCTCCTTTAAATCTTCAGGCCATGCAAGAGAAAATTGCCTTGCCTAATAAGAATTTAGTAAGTGAAATTCCTCCTATTTATCCGCAAATCAATATTGAGGAATTAAAAGCGATGCTGCATGCGCAAGCGCCTGATTTACATGAGGCGGTGATTAATAAGGTGGCAACCGCATTAAAATGTACTTCGACGTATAAAGTTAACCGCAACAATATTTTAAGTGTTATCGATTACTCCCTACCTTCTAATCAAAAGAGGCTCTGGATTTTTGACTTAGCCCAGAAGAAACTATTATTTAATACTTATGTATCGCATGGTATTAAATCAGGCACCTTACTAACTAATAATTTCTCGAATAAATATAATAGTAAAGCCAGTAGCATTGGGGTATATAAAACCGATAAAGCCTATTATGGCCGAGAAGGACTTTCTTTAAGACTCAATGGCTTAGAACGAAATTTTAATGATAATGCGATGAATCGTTCGATTGTCATGCATGGTGGCTGGTATTTAGATGAAGGTTTCATCAAACGCTATGGCCGCCCAGGACGGAGTTGGGGCTGTCCGGCCGTCCCTTTAACTTTGTATCAGCCAATTATTAATACTATAAAGAATGAGTCCATTATTGTGGTGTATTATCCTAGCGATGAGTGGTTTAGCAAATCTAAATTCCTTACTTGCGATAAACCTAAGAGCGCCACCGCCTTAAGTAGTATTTCCTCACCGGTAGGAACTGAGGAACATCGTGATGATGTTTTTTTTGCCCAAGTTTCTAAAGGGGGGGAGGATAAGCCTATTCTCGTCATGCCTGCTACGCAATATGAGAAAATTTTTCATGCGCAAGCTCCTTTAGGGCGCATGCTTAGAAGGCAAATAGCAAAAGAAGAGTATATTGCCCTTAATAATCAAGAGATAAATCAAATTATCAATAATAGTCAAGGGATCCAAGCGCTCTATTTTGTAATCCCCACTTTACGAATGGTGCGAGGTTATTACGAAACAGAAATGAAAATAGTTAATTTAGGAACCATTAAAAGTATTAACTCCACCTCAGATAACAATGGAAAAGTAAAAAGCTATACAGTGAGTTTTAATGGCAATTCTTCGGTACGTGTACAATCCACAGATAGGTTTATACGCTGGCTAGGTTTATAGGCACTAAATTCTGGGCGATATAAAACGCGTCCGGGTTTAGGCGTATAGCGAGTTCAGTTGGCGCCTCGTTGACAAAATTTAATGCAAATGAGATCATTAAAAACTTTTTTATACTCTTTGTTCTCTGCATGGTCGAACATAATTCAAGCTCATTGATTATTAAACTGTTAACGAGCAGTCATATTTTATTACTAACTCTAAGCAATATTTTGGTGCAATACCCCTTTGAATTATTTGGTTTCCATACGACTTGGGGCGCTTTTAGTTATCCTGCTATTTTTATTTTAACTGATCTTACCGTTCGCCTTTCCACTTCCCGTAATGCTCGACGTATTATTTTTCGCAGCATGTTCCCAGCTTTATTCTTATCTTATTTCATAGCCAGTTATCTAGAGACTGCTGGAAATCTAGAGCTGTTTAGTGTACATCTAATGCCTTTACGTATTGCCTTGGCTTGCTTTTTAGCTTATGTGGTGGGCCAAATCTTAGATATTGCTGTGTTCCAGCGTTATCGAGCTAATAGCTCTTGGTGGTTGGCCCCCATTCTTTCTTCCACTGCCGGTAATTTAGTGGATACCTTTTTATTTTTTGCAGTGGCTTTTTACCATTGTCCTAATCCGTTTTTAAGCGAACACTGGTTAGAAATAGCGAGTATTGATTTGTTATTTAAAATAGCAATCAGTTGGCTCGCATTTATCCCAGTGTATGGGCTTGTTTTGAACTTAATTAAAACAAAAATCACTTTATCACTACCTAGCGAATCAAGTTAAGAAGCCAGCAAGGTTCGCGGGCCGTGCTTAGTTATTCATCACTATCCTCGTCCTCATCGCTAGTACTATCACTAGTGTCCTCATCGGTACTATTAGGATTATTTATTTCTTTAATTGCCTCATCTGCTTCGCTGCTGTCTTTAAAATGTGGTTTTAAGAGCGTAAACCAAGATTGATTCAGGCTTTTATATTCCCAAATGCAGGACTCACTTTTTTCTTTTAAAAACTTGGCAAAGGTGTCATCCTGGTCTTCTTTATCCCACTCTTTTAATTGTTCTTCCACATCCTTAGGATCATTAGCATAGGCGTAACAAATGAGGCGGTAGTAGCGTTGCTCATTGAGTGCATGCACATCCCAATATTGGTTTTCTTGCGAGGCACTCGCTTCGCGTGCGCGTTCAAAATAGTCCGCATTATCTAGAAGAATTTGCGAGCCTTCAGTAAAATAATAAAGGATCATGACCGCAGCCAAACTATCTGCAGCATCTTCTTCTGAGCCGACCATAGGGATGTTATATGCATCAATCAAGGCATGACCTAACTCGTGATACAAACTGAATAAATTAATATTATTTAAATAATAATCGCGGGTTTCCTTATCGGAGTCGGGATAATTGGCATCATATTGTTGAGCTGACCAACGCTCATCATTGTAATCTAAAAAAATGGTTTTTTTACTGGGGGAGTAGTATGGTCCAATATCACTACTGGTCAATATAATATGAATATCGTAAGGAATAGTTAAAGACTCATTGAGTGCTTTTATAATTTTCTTGAACGTCCCTTTTTCTTCGATATAACTTGCTAATTCTTCATTTTGTTTGTTGCCATCGTGGATAATTGTAAAATCAAACTTACCTTCAGCTGAGGAAACGGCAGTACATAGGAGCAGAAAAATTGTACTAATAAAATTGAGAAAAAACTTAGGTTTCTTTGTAGTATCCATTATCGTTCCCTCTTTGTTTTAAATTGATTATAGCAGTTAATCTTTTTACCATCCGCCACCACCACCGCCACCAAAACCTCCACCGCTAAAACCTCCACTGCCGAATCCCGAACTAGAGCTGGAGCTAGGAGCAACCCTGGCTGAACAGACAGCACTCGTAAAGGAATTACCTAAGGATTGCGAAAAATGCGAACTGGAAAAATTAGGTACTCTACTTGAATACCACTCAGGCTTATATTGGCTTTCTGAGAGTATTTGTGAAAATTGTTCCGACCAGCTTTGTTCTAGGCCCAAGGCCAAGGCAAAGGGTAGATAGCGTTCAAAAAGTTGTGGCGTTTTATCGGGTGGGTTGCGGAAATTCATTTGGGTTTCTTCTGTTGCTTTTAAGAAAAGTTCAAAACCTAAAGTTTGCGAAACGATATCCATGCCCTTGGGGGTTGGTCTTCTCATCAAATCTCTAAATAAGGAGTTGGTTGTTATAAATAGGGCAGTTAGTAAATAGATGAGCCAATTAGAGCCAAACAAGGAATCAAATATTAAAGGTAAGAAAATAATGCCGAGAATAATTATTAACAAAATAATACTTAAAACGCTTAAGTAGAAACGTTGAAATCGTTTTATTTTATGGGGAATTAAAGATTCGATAAAAAAGAAGCCATAGAAGCCCACAATACAAAAGGCAAATAGGTAATCAAATGAATGGAAAAGTAGCGGTCCTAGAAGTGGGAGTAAACTGACCACCGAAATCGCTATACCTAAGAGGATAATCGGGGTGTTAAGAATAAAATATTGTTTTTGAAACTCTTCAGCCAATTTTTCATTAAATTGCTCTACTGCTTTGGAGATAGGGCTATGGTTAGCTTGAACCATGAGAATTGAGGGCGTACTCTTAAAAAGTTCTTGGCTAATTGCTTTTTCTGAGGCAGTTAAATTATTTTCGTCTGCGGCAATTTTTTTTAGCCGATATTCTTTCTTGCTTGTTTCCTCAATCATTAAATATTTTTTTACCGCCATATTAATGATCGCTGCTGTAAACAATTTATCACTGCTTTCCATTTCCTTAATGTAACCTAAGGATTGGGGAGAAAAACCAGCTGGCGGCTCAAAAAGAGGGATTATCACCTTACTATTTGGATCTTGGCCGAGGTAAAACCAAGATAGAATATAAAAAATAATTAAAATGAGATAGCCCATAAAGGCAAATGCTAAACTGTGATTATCTTTAATGAAATTTTTGATTTTAAGTAACTCATGTTACGCACGGTCAATTTTAAGCTGCCATATTTTTAAGCTCCTGCCAAGCAATCTGGTTCGCTCTAAGAATCAATTTGTACTTAATAGCAAAGTGATTTAAATGAG
>NZ_RZGQ01000129.1 GCF_003989735.1 Legionella sp. km772
GCTCTCCTGGCCTATGGACTTGTGGATAAGCCATTCTGAGAGTAAGGTGAATGAACTAACAAACCGGGAATAGCTCTTATTTTTCCTGAATTTTGTTCCAGATCCCCGGACCTAGCTAAAGATATTGCTGAGCGTTTATTTCTAAGTAGTAAAACCATTAATGGTTATCGCTATCGCATGTTTGAAAAACTAAGTATTAAAAATGATGTAGAATTAACTTATCTAGCAATGAAACATCGAATCATTGATAGTCCTTCGGACAGAACCCAAGACGAGTAATTAGTTGTAGATGGATAAATCACAGCGTGCCGCTGAACTTAGTGTATTTATAAGCAAGCTCCCTAGCGAGCCAGGCATTTATCGGATGCTTGATGAGACGGGGAATGTCCTGTATGTAGGTAAGGCTGCCAATTTAAAGAAAAGAGTTTCTAGTTATTTTTCTAAACAAAATACTGGTGTGAAAACACGCTCTTTGGTAAGCCAGATTGCTTCTATTCAAATTTCAGTGACGCGCAGCGAAACAGAGGCCTTACTTTTAGAAAGTAATTTAATTAAAAACTTACGACCCAAATATAATATTTTATTACGCGATGATAAGTCTTATCCTTATATCCATCTTTCTAACCATGAGCAATTCCCCCGCATTGAGAGTTATCGAAGTAAGAAAAAACCTATAAATGGAAATTTTTTTGGTCCTTATCCTAGTATGGGGGCGGTCAAAGAAACCATTACTACTATTCAAAAAGTTTTTAAGTTACGTAACTGTCGCGATAGTTATTTTAATGCGCGTTCTAGGCCTTGTTTGCAGTACCAAATTAAACGATGTACGGCCCCTTGTGTAGATTATGTTACCCCTGCGCAGTACAAACAGTCCTTGGACGATGCAATACGCTTTTTACAAGGTAAATGTCAGCTTATTTTAGATGAGCTAAGCTTGCGAATGGAACAAGCAGTCGCTCAATTAAATTTTGAGGAAGCGGCTGTTTTACGTGATCAAATAAAAAATTTACGCTTGATTCAAGAACAACAAAGTGTAGTTCAGTTAAGAGGCGATGCTGATGTTATTGCCATTGAGGCACGCCCAGGCTTTGCTTGTATTCAATGTGTAACGATTCGGGAGGGGCAAGTTCTTTCCAGCACTTGTTTTTTCCCTGCTATTCCTAGTCATAGCTTTGATGATGAATCAGAGATGCCAAGTTTATGGCAGCAGACCTTTTCTGCGTTCATCGGTTTTCATTATTTGGAGAATCCCGAGCGTATTCCAGAGCTGATTATTACTAACCATCCGGTTGCTGATAAACAAACTTTGGAGCAGGCTTTATCACAACAGCGGGAAAAATTATGTAAAATCCAAGTTAGTCCTCGTGGCATTAAATCAAGATGGTTGGATTTTGCTGAAAATAACTTACGCATTTCCATCGCCGAGCATGTTACCCAATATGCTACAATCCGTGCGCGTTATCTAGCTCTAGAAGAGCTTTTATCCCTGCCTAAAAAAATTGAGCGTATGGAATGCTTTGATATAAGTCACACCCAAGGTGAAGCAACTATTGCTTCTTGTGTTGTTTTTGATGCCGAAGGGCCTTGTTCAAGCGAGTACCGGCGTTTTAACATCACCGGAATTACTCCTGGTGATGATTATGCCGCCATGAAACAAGTATTAAGCCGTCGTTTTAAACGGTTAAAAGAAATGCAATCCTTACCTGATCTAATCATTATTGATGGCGGGAAAGGGCAAGTGGGCATAGCCAAGCAAGTCTTAAAGGAACTTGAATTATCAGAAATATTATTATTAGGTATCGCTAAAGGACCTAGTCGTAAAGCCGGATGGGAGCGCTTTATCTTAGTTAATGAAGATTATGAATTTACTTTAGCAGAAGATTCTAAGGCTTCACATTTATTGCAGCATATTCGTGACGAAGCTCATCGTTTTGCAATAACTGCCCATCGTAAAAAAAGACAAAAAATACGAACTCAATCCGTCTTAGAAGAAATTGAAGGTGTGGGTGCTAAACGCCGGCAAGCTTTATTACAGCGATTTGGTGGATTACGTGATCTTGCTAAAGCTTCATTAGAAGAATTAAGTAAGGTACCAGGGATTAATGAAAATTTGGCCGCCAAAATTTATCATTATTTTCATGACTAATCGGCCCAAGCGGCGGAAAGAGAACACTTATTAGCTAATAAGGTTTCTAGAACGGAGAGTCCATTCTTAAGGACTATAGGCTTTCAGTTTTTTAAATAAAAGAATTTATATATTTCTTCTTTATTTATCATTATATTATAGGTTAATGCACCTTGGTTTATGCTTGTTGCCCTGGTATCCAGACGAATAAAAATGAATTGCCCGCAGCTTTCCTACTCAAGCAAAACGAGTTAGCCTTTTAGTGGCTTTAAACTAGTTTTATCTTAGGCTCAAGCGATGCAAGAAGCTGTCCCAATTGGTTGGTCATTTTAAAAATCTAGGATCTACGAAATAGCAAATCTGGTTAAAAGATTTGGTGTAAGGTCGCAGTTGTTACTACACTTAAATTATAAAGAGCATAAAAATTAATTTTCAGCACGATTCTTGCATATAAATATAAAAAATATGAGGGGGCCCACAATGAAGAAACTAGTTTTAGCAATTCCTCTGTTATTCGCCATGATGGGAGTGAATGCCGCAAGTTTTTATGGAACGGCATTATGTGGTTATCCTCAGTACACCTGCCTAAAAGTTGCCGCCGGGCAAACCTGGGAGAATTTATTTCCAGATCCGGTGCAGCGCGATATTGTCCAGAGAGTGAATAGGACTTATAACCATTTGTGGGCTGGAAAAGAAATAGCCGTTCCTAAAAATTTAGAGCACCTTACCCTATTAGATGTAGCACCTTTTCCGGTAAAGCTTGAAGGTGAAACAGAAAAGCAAATTATAGTGGATCAAGAAAAATTAGCCTGGGGGGCTTATGATGCCCAAGGTAATTTAGTCTTATGGGGTCCAATTTCCTCAGGACGTGATAAATGTTCTGATTCTAATAAGTCCTGCAGAACTTTAACCGGTATTTTTAGAGTGTTCAGTAAAGAAAATTCCAAGTGTACCTCTGACGTATTTCCTATTGGGAAGGGCGGGGCTAAAATGCCTTACTGCATGTATTTCCATAAGGGATTTGCGCTCCATGGCTCAGATGATATTCCTGGGGTAAGAGCAAGCCATGGCTGTGTGCGGATGTTTATCGAAGATGCTAAATGGCTTAACTTAAATTTTGTGGAACTCTCTAGCGAGCGCAATAATTTTATGGGAACTAAAGTTACCGTTCGACCTTTGAATGACAGTGAGAAAATATAATGAAAACACTAACTAAAACAGGGGTTAAAGCTTTATCATACATGCTAGTTTGTAGTTGTTTTTGCTCTTCGCTTTATGCTGCTGGCAAAAAAAACACGAACACAGCTGCGCTTGATAGTGAAAAAGAAACGCGTTATCCCATTGGCTGTCGGCCTGTTGGTTATGAGGAAAGTCTAAAAGTCCTCTCTCTCTTCCCTGGCAAAGAAGGTGCCCTACAATCCATGTATTTCTTTTATAATAAATTACCGGAAACGGTGAGCTTATACCAAATGCGTGATAAGGATAGTGAATACTCCACGCGTTATAACCATAGTATTAGAGGGGGTGCTTGGGCGGTGCTTGCGGTAGGGGAGCCCCATGTTAAATTTATTTGTAGCCTTGGTGACGGTAAAAAAGAGTATGGAAAAATCCTTGACTGCGCTGAGACCATCAAAGTATGCGAATATGTCAATGTGAAATTTGGATTGAATAATAAGGGCAATTACTGGATAGTAGATAGTAATACTCGAAATGGCGCCGTCAATGAAGTTGTACATTATGGCATAATTCCTGGCGTGTAGTTGCTGTATTAAGAGGGGATCTTCATGAAATCTTTAATACCTTGGATATGTTTTTTTGCAGCCTCAGCAAGTCAACAGGCTTTAGCTGATAATGATTTTGATGCCTACCGTTTGGGTAACTACAATAAAGCCCTGGAGCCTCTAATTAGTAAAACCGGGAAAGATGCGGTTGCTGATTATTATTTGGGGCGTGTTTATCTTTATGGTTATGGCCAATTAAAAAATACTGACTTAGCCATGCGCTATTTCTTAAAGTCAGCGGAAAAAGGCTATTTACCAGCAGTTCAATTAATGGCGAAATACAGCCTTATGCACGATAAAAACCCTGAGCAAGCAGTCAAATGGTATAAGCAAGCAGCTAGTGAAGGGGATATCAACGCCCAATTATTTTTAGCGGCGGCTTATTTATATGGTTTAGGGGTTAAGAAAAATACCGATGTTGCCTCTCATTATTATATTGATGCGGCAAAAAGTGGTAATCCCCTGGCACAATTTGCCTTAGCTGAAAATTTTATTGATAGTCGTCATTCAGGCAATACTAAACTAGGTTTGATCTGGTTAAATAAAGCTGCGGCAAATGGCAATCCTAAAGCCCTGACCAAACTTGCCGGTCTCTACCTTGCGGGCAAATTAGTCACCAAAGATGTTAATAAAGCAACTGAACTTTTAACTAAAGCCGTAGAGCAGAATTATACCCCCGCTATGGTGGAATTAGGTAATCTTGCTTTAACTCAAGGAAATAGTAATAAAGCTTTAGACTGGTTTAACATGGCAGCAAAACAAAAAGATCCCGAGGCTTATTTAGAGTTAGCGCATGCCTATTTACAGGAAAAAAGTCCTATTTATGACCCCAACTCAGGCTTCCTGTGGACCTTGAAAGCGGCACAAGAGGGTTTTGTTCCTGCGCAAAAGGAATTATCTGCTTTATATCAAAAAGGCTTAGGGGTTGCCGCTAATCAAGAGTTAGCATCCGAATGGGCTGCCCGTGCGATCCAGGATGAAAAAGCTAAACCGGTTTCTGCTTTTGCTTTAGCCGCCTTATGGTTGAGCAATGGTAGAACAGATAAGCTAGAAAATACCCCTTACCAAATGAGTGGGATTTTCAGTGCGTGGAAAAATCCACTCACCTGGCGCAATAATAATTATAACTTAGCGCCACAAATGGAGACCATAAGCCGGCAAGATATTTTTAAACCAAGATTTGAATTAACTCAACCCAATGATATTCCCATTACGGCCTATTATGATGCTTTATCGGGAAAAAGTTACGAATTTCCCGCAAATCAGTGGACTTATCCCTTATATCCTTTAAATCCACAGATGGTTTCTTTAGAAAAAGTCAACAGTATGGTGTTAGCAAAACAAGATTTACCCGCACCTTATCTGGAAGCAAGTTATTATGGAATCGAGACTGAGCCGGAAACGGCAGATATTATCGCCCTCTTTTGGTTAGACGGTTGGCAAAAACAAGCCAATTATTCGACTGTGTTTAACCAAATGTATTTCCGTGCGATCTTAGGTGACCCTCAGTCCCAGTTTGAAATTGGACAAATGTTTCAGTATGGCATTGGCGTGGCGCAAAACGATCAAGCTGCTATTGTCTTTTATCAAAATGCCGCAGAACAACAACATTTAGGTGCAGAATACAATCTAGGCGTCTTATATTTAGAACATGCTAAAGAGGATGCTGATTACCAAACTGCGCTAAATTGGTTGACCGATTCAGCTTTTAAAGGAAATGATAACGCACAATATGTATTAGCGCGTCTTTTAGACCAAGGAAAAATAGGGGCAGATGGTAAAGAGCTAATTAAAGCAAATCATGAGCAAGCTATCTCCATGCTGTATTTATCTGCTGCGAATGGTTTTGGTCCGGCTCAATATCAATTAGCCGATTATTTGGCCCATGAAGGTACACAAGGTTTAAGTGTCGAGGTTAAAAAACATAAGCTGGCTTTAATACGGCAACTTTATACCAGCGCTGTGGATAATGGCGTTGCTCAAGCCTATCTGCCACTTGCTTTTTATAATGCCATGGATGAAGACCAAGTCAAACAACAAAAAGCCTTTGCTACTGCTGAAGAGCAGGCTAACAGCGGTGATGAAAAAGCGGCTTTATTGTTGGCCATGCTTTATGATCGGGGTATTGGCACAGCAAAAGATCCTGCTAAAGCAATTTATTGGTATCAGCAAGCAGGAAATAATCCGGTAAGCCAGTTTATTTTAGGTACTTATACTACGGAAGGTCGAAATATTGCCTTAGATAAGGATAGGGGCGCTGATTTATTACGCCAATCAGCTGCGGCCCAATTTCCTTACGCAGATTTCAATTTGGCCGTATTAGCTCATGATGTAAATCAGCCCTTTTTACCTGATTTGGTTAAATCTTATGAGCTTGGAAATAATCATGCCGGTATTGTTCTAGCCGATTATTATTTAGCTGAAAGCGAACAAAATTCTGATCCGGCTAAACTGCAGCAAGCGAAGCAAATCTACACGGGCTTAGCCGAAAAAGGCGACTCCAATGCTCAGCTAAAATTGGCTTACATGCTCGATAAAGGCCTAGGTTCAACTCCGGACCCTATTGCAGCACAACGTTGGTATACCGCCTCCGCTGAGCAGGGCAATGCCTTGGGTCAATACCTATTAGGGCAATTTTATCAAGTAGGGCAAATTGGGGAACCTGATTATAATTTAGCTAAAGAATGGTATCAAAAATCTGCACGACATTTAGCTAAGGCTTCTGTTGCTTTAGGATTCCTCTATGAAACGGTCGATGATGACTATGCTCAAGCCTTAAAATCATACGAAACAGCCGCCAATCAAGGCGATAAGTATGGTATTTATAATTTGGCTCTTATGTATGAATACGGAAAGGGAATTGCGGTTGACTATCCAAGGGCAAGAGCCTTGTTTACCGATGCATCGGATAAAGGTTTTCCGGAAGCTATGAACCAGCTAGCCAGTATGTATTTTTATGGCTTAGGCCAAGCCCGTAATGATCAAATGGCCTTGGCTTGGTATAAAAAAGCAGCTAGTTTAGGCAATAGTAATGCCTTATATACCTTAGGCCTACTGTCGGAAACAGGAGTCACCACTAAACTTGATTTCCAAGCCGCGCTTAAATATTATGAAGAGGCATCCCAGCAGGGTAATGAGAAGGCGATGCTTGCACTAGCGCGTATGTATCATTACGGATTAGGTGTTAATCAGGATCAAAAACGTTCCGCTACTCTGTATCAAAAATTAGCGGATAGACAAAATGCTTATGCTCAATATCAATTAGGTACCTATTATCTGGATGGTACAGCGGGAGAGCGCATTCCAGACAAAGGTAAATTTTTGCTTGAACAAGCGAGTCAAAATGGCAATAAACAAGCACGACAAGTCTTGCAACGTCTAGAGGCCAATCAAGGTAAAGTGAGTTTTATTGAACCCATTGAAATGAATGATGTTCCAGCGCTCGAAAGTAGCGATGCGGATAGAATTTATCTTGATGCCTTAAACGAATGGAACCGAGGTGATGAGTCAATGTCGCGTATGATTTTACAACGTCTAGTAACCCAATACCCCAATTTCATTCCCGCGAAACGTGCTTATGAACAAATTAACCAAGCGCAACTAGGTAATACTTATAGTTAACCCCTATGGTGTCATTTTAGGACGCCCCTGCAGCGTCAGCCCGGCTGACCTGCAAGGAGCGTAATTGATGCGCTGTTTTCCACTTTCGGCACGACATGGATAGGTAAATCAAATATAAATTTGCTTCTTTTTCTTTCACCCTACTTATTTCCTTAACTCTTTGATTTTTTTGTAATTTATAATATTTATTCCGCCGCATTTTAATTTATTTTTTAATACCTATTGTGCGCTGCAAATTAATAACTCATGTTACGCACATAAACTTGTAGTTTGACTAAAAAGCATTAGAATTCCGCCCTTAATTTTAGGGAGGGAATTAAATGGATATGCTTGATCTTTATAGTGATTATTTGATT
>NZ_RZGQ01000013.1 GCF_003989735.1 Legionella sp. km772
AGCTCTCCTGGCCTATGGACTTGTGGATAAGCCATTCTGAGAGTAAGGTGAATGAACTAACAAACCGGGAATAGCTCTTATTTTTCCTGAATTTTGTTCCAGATCCCCGGACCTAGCTAATTTTGCCATTTGCGTTTGCCACTGCACGAAATGCTTTTTCATTCCCTATGGCCCTAGCAAGTGCTAAATAAGAACAGGTTTGACCTGTTGGAATAGTTCTCAACGCTTCCCAGACGGCCTTTTGGAAAGTTGATCCTAGTAAATAACAGGGAGTAGAAAATTGAAAGGACACACCAGAAAAATAACTATTTACTTCTTGTTCAATTTGCTCCGTTATAATGGTTCGTCCAGGAATAACGCCCATTCTAAGGCGCACTCTTAAGCGCTCAATTTCATTTTCTAGGCCCCGTCGATCAATAAATTCCAGTAAATAAAGATAAGAATGATCAACAATTGCAATCATTGGTCCCAGCGGCGTATCAATCCAAGCAGCTAATAAGGCTCTACCATCAGCCCGGACAGGAGCATCGCCCAAAGCCCTAGAAAAAGCATCTCGAAAGCCACTTGAAGACCCATAACCTACTTGCAATTGAGCATCAATAATGGAATGTCCATTTTTAATGTAATTCATAGCTAATCCCATTCTCCTTGCTCGTGCATACTCAACAAAAGTCATACCGAATCTTTTTTTAAATTGTCGTCTTGCAGTAGACTCGTCTATTCCAAGCTCTTTAAAATCTCGATCTTTCCAGCGTTTTTCAGGATGACTTTCAACCGCTGCGATTAAACGCTCAATTACAGGTGACTGTTGATTGGGAGCTAATAAGGGTTTACAACGTAAGCATGGTCTATAAGAAGCGAGTAAAGCTTCTTTTGCGGTTGAGAAAAACTCACAGTTTTCAAATTTGGGTTTTCTTGCGGGGCAAATAACATGACAAAATATGCGCGTAGTTTTTACACCGACATAAAAAAGGCCATCGTAGCTAGAATCCCTTGCTAATAAAGCCTGATAATATTCCTGCTGCTTTTTTAGATTCATCTTAATAAATTCAATTGTTGGGCTTGATATAAGTATATTCCTATCTAAAATTTTTTAGCGCCGAAAATCAGGCAGCAATATGGGTAAAATATTAAGGTATAAACTGGTTGCCCCGTGCAATTAACAGACTCTTATGAGCACTTTGGTCAGCAAATCAAGCCGCTCATAAGATAAGTCATAATTTGAGCACGATGAGAACCCATCTAACTTTTAAAAATTAATTTATTTAATATAAAAGTAACTGGAAAGAGTAGAATAACTACCAATACCGGCGCAAATATCTTTGGTATGCCAACATCAACAAGAAGTTCTAATCCAGCAGCACCAATTAAATATTGTATGGCATAAACCAGAGGAAATTTTATAAAACTGTGCAATGCGATATAGCGATTAAAAACTCGTACATTCATAAAATATAATGCAATTATTGAAATAAAATAAGAAAAAAAATAAGCGTATTGGTAAGAAAAAAATTGATAAAATAATAAATAACAGGCATACATAATTAGGGTACTCAAGAGCCCGGTTAAAACAAAACCAATCATTTGCTTGCGTGTTTTTCTTCTTATTAGCATATCAATTATAGGTGTTAACTATTTATAGATAATACCCTGATATAAGGCATTAGCGAATAAGTTTATTAAATTTTCTGGAAAACTCTGATCTAATTTTAACACAATGGTTAATCCCCTTGACATCTATCTACTAGTAGATATAATTGGCGCTATGACTATATCTATGCAAGAAAAAATATTAACTACTGCGGAACGTTTAATTCAACAAATGGGTTATAACGCATTTAGCTATAAAGACATCGCGCGCGAGATCGGGATTAAAACCTCTAGCATTCACTATTACTATCCCAGTAAGGAAGATTTAGGACTTGCGGTGATTGAATGGCAAATTAACTATTTGTCTCCTCTATTAGAAAAAATTAAAAGCAATAAACAGCTCTCTTTACAAGAAAAGTTAGAGGATTTAGTCAATTTGATTTTTTCGCTAACCTTAGAAGACGAGATGAAAATGTGTTTAGGGGGTATGCTGGCCTCGGATGTACTGTCTTTGCCGGACAAGATAAAAATGAAGACTCGTTATTTTTTTAATCTGTTGGAGCAATGGATAACAGAAATACTTACTATGGAGGCTTATGATAAGCAAGGAAACGGACTTTATTCTGAGTCTAATCTTCCAAAGTATATATTGATGCAATTAGAAGGTAGTTTATTAATGGCACGATTATATAATGATTTATCTTATGCAAAACTATTAAAACAATTTATTCAAAAGTTAAGTTAAAATTTTTTAAGCGATTAATCTATCTACTGATAGATAGATTAATCTCCTACCACTTTAATAACCTGAGGAGTAAAATATAATGATTAACGAACAAACCATTGAAAAAGCAACTTACCTTCCTTTGGAGGGGGTAGCTGGAGCAGAGTTAAAGCTCGAGCATTTTTTAAAACAAGGCAGTCAATTGGTTCGTCAAACAGAACCTGGGACACCACTATGGTTTGGTCTGAAAGAAAATAATAGTTATGCTATATTCGATCTTTTTTATCAAGAAAGTGACAGACAGCAACATTTCAAAGGCCAAGTAGCTAAGGCACTTCAACTTAATGCGCCGGACTTAATAAAGGGCGGATGGGAAACAGGGGTTGTTCATAATGTAAATAACTTTGATATCATAGCTAGCAATCAATTTATTAAAGAACAAGTACTTAAGTCTAAACTTGCTAACTTAATTACTTTTAAAGCAAAACCAGGAAAAGAGCCTGAATTGGAGGATTTTTTGCTAGCAGCTGCTAAAAATGTAGATGCCAATGAAGAGCAAACTCATTTATGGTTGGCATTAAAAACCGGTCCCTCGAGCTTTGCAATATTTGATAGTTTTGCCCATAGCGAGGCTCAGCAATCTCATTTCTCTGGAATGGTGGCCCAACAGCTACAAAAACACGCTCCTGAATTAATTGTAGACGGATGGGAAGATGGCGTTCTGGCGCACGTTCACTTTTTTGACATTATTGCACTGTCTTAATTTTCTTTGTCTTGGTTCAACATAAAGCTGAGCCAAGACAAAACTTTTTTATATCGTGCAGGCCAACTCATCCTGATGTGCGAGCATGTCATTTGACCTGAGCTTGGGTGGAGCAAATAGGCCATGTTGATTGGTCTGGGTTAGTTTGTCTAATGATGCTTCTGCTGCAGGCGAAACAATCATATCCTCCAATTCAATACGTTGTGCTTGCGGTGGGGTATCACCATAGCCTAAACGCATTAGCATCCATAAATCATGTTCGCGAGAATCATTTCGGAAATGCTCATCCATTTCTTTATGTGCTTTATGATTGGTGATGACGCTTCCAAACGGATGGAGGTAAACATTATATTTGGTCATTGTAAGCCAGATCCTAGCCATCATATGTCCTGCTTTTTCCCAGTCTGTAGGCGTATTAAAAGGCCCAGAAATCCAAGCGACTGTTGCCGTACCACGCATCGTTCGCTCATAAACCCAACGCACCAATTGGTACACACCGGGAATATTAAAGATCCAGTTGGCATGAACAAAAAGCCACATGACTACTCCTGGTACATGCATAGTATAGGCAGCAAGACCATCGCGTTTCTTTTTAGCGCTCTCTCTATTAAAACGCATCCAAGACCCTACTTCATTCCGTGCTATCGTCTCACTCATATCTGCAAACATAGTATCTGCATTCAACCGCACAACCCAATCTACTTGAGCTTTATCATTAGAAAATTCAAATAAATGGTTATACTCCTTCGCAATTGCAGCAAGCTCTCTAAGTAGTTCTAATGACACCGTCTCACCATTATAAGGTAGGCGTGAAGTTCTGCGATCGAGAATTAATTTTCTATTCAGTTGCTCTTCTTTTTTACGCGGAATAAGCTTTAATTTTGCTAAGGCTTGTGGGCCCTCTTTACTCGCATCTAATTTGTCTACTTGATAATTCACAGCAATATCTAAACCTAAAGGTGCTGCGGCTACCGCTAAAGTTTCATTTAATATCCCAAAACCTACTTGCATAAAACTCCCGGTAGGATTTGTGCCGGGAATCAATCTTTTCGGGTCGTACATTAAAGTGAGGGTATCATCATCCTCAAAACGAAAAAGCCACGGTTGGGTATTGTGCGGTGATGGGGCCCATCGACCATACTCAAGAATTTCCATCCATTGTTTACGACTCATGAAAAAGCTGCTCCAATATTAAAAAATTGATGTAGTGCATCACACTATGGTAATGCCACACTAGCCCTATTTTCTTCGGATTCCGCCAGTAAAGATCTGCTCATTAACAAACTCACCCCTCGACATTGATCCGGATTAGGGAAATTGTAATGCTCTGGTAGATTCTCTTTTTGGAACACCAGAACTTGTTTACGATGTCCACCTGCTTCACTAATGGGACTCTGTCCTCGTTTAAAGAAACGAACCATGGGGAGTTCAGTTCCATCATTTAAATGCTCTACCTGATAGCGAAAATCTTGATTCATACCTACTAGTTTTGTTATTAACTGCTGGGCAAAATTTCGCATTGTTTCGTCGTCAAAGAGATCCACCTCATCATTAAGCTCAAGCCAAAACTCAAGCTTGTCATTACCTTCTGCATCTTGATAACTGTAAAATGCCTTTTTTAAAATTTGTCCATCTGTATCTAGATCAGCGACAGCGCGCTCTAATTCAGTGAAGGCTAAGTTAGCACCATTAAATACGACTGTGGAATCACGACCCCAAATAAACATCAGTGGAAAAGGTGTTTTCGGTTTATGGAAAATACCGTATTTAGCTAATAAAGCTTGTACATCGCTTGCAGCATAAATTCTACCTTTATCACCTAAGTTATAGCGAATGCGCGGAGAAGAGCGATCATTTCGGGTCGTAGTAAAAATTAAATCATCTTTTGATTGCTCTGTATTATCACATTCCACATGGTTATTCATCGGATCATAATGAAATACCATAGGCAAGCCTTTGTTGACGCCATAAAGTTCGCGCGCCAAGCCTGGATTATTCTCGATGGCTTTACGAACAATAATTTCGTCATCCGTTTCTGAGCCTAAATTAACATCTAAATCAGAGGCACCATAAGAGGAATAAATATCATTAAAGCCATCGCGAATTAAGATATCACGCATTGCCTCAGAAATGGCTTGTCCTCCTACAATGCTAATCAGTGAAAACTCACTGAGCTTATAGCCTTTCATTTTCACATAGGCTGCGAAATCTTTAAGAAAAGGAGGATATCCAGTGATTAAAATCTGTGTTTTTTCAGCATTTAATTTTTTGCTAAGTTCAATAATCTCATCTTTATATCGATTAATAAATTGTTGATTTTGAAGGCTAATTTTAGTTATTTGCTGTTCTAAAACCTCTTCTAAATCAGCTTGGCGATTTTTTAATACTTGTCGAATAATATTAGTAATCAATGAGGAGATTACCTCCCCTTGTTCTTGAGTTACATTGGGATTGTCAGTTCTAAATTTAGAAACTTCTAATTGAAGTTGTCGTTGCTCATATTGGGTAATACGTAAGATTTCATCAAGAATTTTTTCGTTATCGGGTCCCGTTGCAAATACGGAGCCTGTATTTCGCATTGCTTCAAATGCTGTTAAACCCGTAGCCCATGGGCCTAAAGCAAAAGCATTAATATAAGAAATTTTACGGTTGCCAAACTGAGCTTTTTCAGCTAACTCTAAAGTCTTTTTCACGACCTCGAGTTCTCTATCTCCCCTTACCCAGGCAGTAGCTTTTCCGGTAGTACCCGTAGAGGTATCTACTTTCCCATAAGCTGGGTATTTACCATATTTATGAGTATCAGAGTCATATTTTTGATATTTGATATAGTTCTCTTTATTAGTGATGGGTATATCACGGAGTGTTGTGGTATCAACAATTTTGCCATTATAACGAAGCATGTGTTGTTTATAAGCTGGAACCTCGGCGTAGGCTTCATGAAAACGTGCTTTAGCTAATATCTCACCTGCTTCTAATAACTCTTTTTCATTGCGCACAAAGATAAAACGTTTTTTAAAGCTATCAAGGCTAACCACTGTTTTTTGATAGAGCCAACTTAAAAACCGCCCTACAAGACTATCCCAGAAACTAAAGCTAAGCGAGCGTTGGTTATGTTCCCCTGCATGGCGCAAATGCTCCCCAGCCGCACTTTGTTTTTTCTTATCTTCATCCGAAACTTGATTTAGATTAGTACTAGCAATCATTTTTTGGTGAAGCAAATCAATTAATGCTTCATCATTAAGTGTTGCTGAAGCGGCCTTTCCTAAATATTTAATTAAACTATTACGATTAACCAGAAAACGTTGTTTATCTTTCCTGCCCATCTCATTAATTAATGTAGCCTCAATGGTGATAGTTTTATAAAATAAAGAACTAAACCAGCCATGAAGGCCTACCCCCATTTTTCCTATTTCATTTCTTGGGTTAACTTCACCTTGTTGAAACAATAAACGGGTCCCATAATCATTATGATTAAATAATATAACGGGTGACTTAATTTTATATATAGGCATAGTTTATCCAAAGTTGAAAACTAGGTGCATTTTATAAAAATTAAATTAAGGTATTATTAAGAGTTTTTTTGTTTATGGAAGATAGGATTTCTGATGGTAACTCTGCTGCAGAGGTAATATATCCTAGCCGCTGGTTTTTATCTTTTGGCTTTCGGTTATACAACGTCGAGCTACAATCCTAAAACTTCGTGAGGACAGCTAGCACAATAAGTACTTGACTGAGCCTCAATGTTCGAAAATATAATACGCCTCTTGATTCTATTTATCTTAAAGGAGTAAACATGCCTGGCTTTGATCTTTATTCGGATGATTTTAATTTTTGTAGCATTGATGATGAGCCGATATCAAGCGCGTATACCACATTGTTTTTGCTAGCCGGTATCCTTATTGCGACGGTTTCAATTGCAAAGTTTGCTGAATCAAATAATCGTTTTAATTATGAAAGTCGATTAGCACGCATCATAGCTGGTTTTTTGATTTTAACTATGAATATGTTTCATACTAAAAAAGGGGATCTAGAGCTTACTGATACCGAAAAAAGCTTAGTGGCCATAGGCCCGCATCGAACAGGTTGGGAGGGAATGGTTGTTGCGTCAAAAATGAAAGGGAGGCCACCGCGTTTTTTTGCAACGGATGCCTATAATGTTGTTCCAGGTGTATCCACTTTTATGACTATGTTTAAAACAATCCCCATAAAAGCCCATGCATCTAAAGGAAATAATGGACAATCAGCAAATGCTGAAGCTTTAGTTATTGCCAATAGAGAACTGAAGGACAATGGTTGCATAGCACTTTTTCCTCAAGGTAATTTTGCAAAAATAGGTCAGAAGCCTCATAGGGTGTATGTAGGAATAGCCAAGATGGCCCTAGAAGCGAAGTCGCCTATTCTTGTGATTAGGTTAGATGGTTTTTGGTGTTTAATAAATCCCCTTATACCCTTGTTTATACGTAACAACTCTTATTACCGCGCATTCTTATCCCTTTTTCATATGAACAATATACGTACGACCTTGTGTTGTAAAATTGATTTTCATTTAAATCCAGAAAATGCGCACTTAAGTGAAGAAGATATAACTAGAGAAATATGCGCTCAGCTTTATGCGTTCTATCGACATACAAAAGAGCTCACCAGTGAGCAAATCGAGACAATTAAAACAGAGATAAGCGCTAAAACCCACCTGTTAATTTGGGATAATAAAGTCAGACAAGATCAGTTAACTAAAGATCTTACTACTCTAGAAAAAGAAGCGGAGCAATGGGAAGAATTACCCTCGATAAGACCCTAGTTAAACCTAATTAGTGTTTGTATTCTTCTAAAATCTAATAAATAAGTCTCGAAGGATAATACAAAATTTCGAGACTAATGCTCTCAACAACTTTTTCTAGCTTTTGTCCAACAGTTTGGTACTGGCTTCTTTATTCTAATATGGGTTCCTGCGATATTATCATTTCCTTTTCTTTAAATATAAAAGCTTGAAAGGGTTGTAATAATAGTTCACTTCCTAGTCTGTTTGATGAATAAAATATCTCAAAACTAGCTTAATAGAGATTTCATTAAGAAGCTAAAGTATTTAATACCCTAGCTAATCTACAACCTGCTAGAGCTATTTGTTGTTCGGTAGTTTGGCGGGTATTATATTGATAATCTTTATTGGGTTTCTTGTGGGTACGGAGTGAATACGCCTGATTAGCTGCAATAAAATGCGCCCTATCTGCCCATTGCTCAGGTTTTTGTTGCTGAACCAGTTTACAAGGATAATTTTTTTCCAAAAAATGTGCTTTTATTCTAGTTTCTTGTGGGGTTTTATTGTTTAAAAATCCCGCTCCATTATCCCAGTATTGGTGAAGATTTTTACCATAAGGACTACTGGAAAAAAGATATAAATTTCCACCTAAATCGCCTTTAGGAAACCGTCGGCTAACTTTGGTACTCGCATGCAAGGGTTGATGAATATCACCCACGACATGAATCAATATTTTCAAATATAAAGCTTTGGTTGCATTATTTGTTTTAGCAGAATTTAAAACTAATATAGCTTGTTTGATTGCCCATACCGCATTTCTAGGTTTTATTCGCATCAATTTACTTTTATCTTTAGTAAAAGGAATATCAATGTAATGTAAGCTATTAAATTGGCGAAGATTTTTTTTGCGAATATCGTCTAGCCAAGTGGAAATAGTAACAAAATAAGATTCTAAATCCTGCTCTCTTACTTGGAAAATTTGGCTACACATCTTTTTGGCATGAGGACTTAAATTATCATAAGCGATTTGCGCTACTAATTTATGTCCTGCCCCATTCCATGTATAGCCAGTGATGCTGAAAACTATTAATAGTAAAAGAACAAGTCGTCGCATTCTTATCCTAAATATGGAGACCAGGCCGGCTCTTGTACATCACCCTCACGTGCTGGCAAGCGTATTCTTATCCTACCATCTAAGGAAACAATACCTAGAACTCCTTTGTCTTGATAATGAGTAGCGTATAAGACTAAACGGCTGTTTGGTGATACAGAAGGAGACTCATCCATACCTGAGAAGGTTAAACTAGCAATTGGGCCACCACTTGCACTTTGCAATCCGATGTTGAAATTTTTATCATCGCGATGCAACATGACTATGTTTTTCATATCGGGTGTATAAGATGCTCGCGCATTGTAATTACCCTCAAAGGTTAGGCGAGTCACTTGTCCATCCCCTAATGATAAACGATAGACTTGTGGAGAGCCCCCTCTTCCTGAGGTGAATAATAAGCTACGGCCATCAGGGGAAAAACGTGGCTCGGTATCAATAGCATCACCAAAAGTTAATTGCTTCATATTACCACTACTTACATCAACACTATAAATTTTGGGCGTACCGCTTTTTGATAGCACAACGGCTAGCTGACGTCCATCAGGGGACCAAGCGGGAGCACCATTAATTCCTGGAAAACTAGTAATCAAACGACGTTGGCCAGTTTCAACTGAAACAGTAAAAATTTGTGCTTTTTTCTTTTCAAAAGATACATAAGAAATAGCGCGACCGTCCGGAGCCCAGGAGGGAGACATAATGGGTTCAGAGGAAACTAATAAGCTTTGAGGATTATGACCATCAGCATCAGCCACTTCTAATGAGTAGCGCGAAGTTCCTCTGCCCCTTTGAACGGAGATGTAAGCAATCCGTGTTGAGAAAATACCGCGCTCCCCGGTTAGCTTCTGGTAAACTTCATCACTAATATGATGGGCTAAAGCTCTAAGTTGTCCTGCACTAATTTTATACGTTTTAGTGAGTAAAACCGCTCCATTTGCGGCAGCATCATTTAAAGTAAAAGATACCTCATAAGAGTTGCCTGCCCTATTAACTCTCCCCATAACAACACTGTCTGCACCTAATTGCTTTAAAGTATTAATTGACGATTGTGCATTAGGGCCTTGAGGACCAGAGACTATTTTAAATTGCCCCGATAAATTTAAATCATTTTCAATAACATGGGTTATTTCTTGAGCTGCGTTATCAGAACCAAATGAATTAATTGCGATTGGTAAAGCTGAATTAATCCCTTGAGTTAACTCTAAATCAAGAGCAAATACTTGATTTACAAAAACTAATAAAAAGAACGCGATAATTCGATTCATCACGAGTTTTACCCCCTAACTTGTTCAGGACGAACGGTTAAACTAATATCACGAAACAAACTAAATGTTTCAGAATCTGTTGGAACAGGAAGTGGTGAGGCTTTATGAATCGCTGTTTGAGCCGATCTATCTAGTAAGGCATCACCGCTGCTTTTAGTTAAAGATACCTCTAAAACCTCTCCATTGGGCGCAAGACGTATTCTAAATTGACTGGATAAAGAACTGTCTGCATTGTCAGGTAAAATCCAGTGTCGCCCAATGGCATTAACAATTAAAGCCTTATATTTGTCAACTTCCCCAGCTATTCGTGCTTGCTTCTCCGCATTGGCGGCAGCCTGTTGTTTCGCAGCTGCTTCTTCTTGTTGTTTACGCTCCAAATCTGCTTTAGCTTGGTCAGCCCGGGCTTTGTCCGCTTTAGCTTTTTCTTCTGCGAGTTTCTTTTCTTTTTCTAACTTTTCAGCTTTAGTCTTTTCTTCCGCTTTTTTCTTATTTAATTCAGCTAACTTTTTAGCTTCAAGCTCTTTTTGTTTAACCAGCTCTTCTTTCTGCTTTTTAAGCTCTTCGACATGTTTTGCTTCGCGCGCCTTTTGTTCCGCCAATTCTTTTAAGCGTTTTTTCTCTTCTTCAACTTGTTTTTTTCGGGCGATAGCAATTCTATTAGCCTCTTCTTTTAATTTAGCGATTTGTTTTTGTTCTTGAATACGTTGTTGTTTTGCCGCTTCAAGTTGACGGTTCAATTCCCTTTGCCGATTTAATTCAGCTTGCTTTTGTTGCTCTCTTTCTTGCTTTAAGCGGTTAACAGTATCCATTACTTCTTTGTTATCAATACTTACCGCTTTGACGATTTCTGGTTTTGCAGCAGACGCCATGGGTAAGTCTAATCCAGGCGAATTTTTTACTTCTTTTGTTAGTACTGGACGCTGACTTGAGGTGTCAGTCAATAAAAGAACTAATAAAAAAGCGTGCAATGCAATAGCTGAAAATAATGCTTTTTTATAACTTGGAGTACTGATCATGCCTTGCTCCCTGAGTCACTATTTTCTGAGTCAGTTAATAAGCCTACTTGTTCGGCACCAGCTTGCTTTAATAATGCCATTGCTTGTACCACTTTCCCATAAGGAACGCCTTGATCGCCCTTCACTAAAACATTTAATTTCTGGTTGGTTTGTTTGGCTAACTCTAACTCTGCCGCCACACGTACCACTAAAGCTTGAGATTCAATGGGATCCGCAGGAGTACTACTGATATTTAAAAAATAAGTACCCTGTTGATTTACAGAGACAATGATAGGCTCCCGTTCGGTAGGTTGTAAATTTTCACTAGCAGCCTTAGGTAAATCAACGGTTACCCCCTGGCTTAACATAGGTGCGGTTATCATAAAGATAACTAATAAAACTAGCATTACGTCAATGTAGGGAACCACATTAATTTCAGAAATAGGCCGCTCGCGTTTAGCTTTTGATCGAAGCATTTTAAATTTTATCCTCTTGCTGCGTTTGAGGTTTGTTGTTCAATTAAAGAAATCAATTCTTCTTGGAATACATCATATCGATTTAACAAATTATTAGCTCGCGTTGAATAGCGGTTATAGGCAATTACAGCAGGTATAGCTGTAAATAAGCCTAGGGCGGTTGCTACTAAAGCCTCAGAAATTCCGGGGGCAACCATTGCAATAGTGGCTTGTTGAGCATGGCCTAAGGCTTGGAATGAAGTCATAATCCCCCAAACGGTGCCAAATAAACCCACGTAGGGAGAAATCGATCCCACTGATGCGAAAAACGGTAAATGTTGCTCTAATTTTTCTGCCTCTTTAGCATGACTAATTTGCATCACGCGTTGAATAGGCTCAATAGCTACATTACCCTGTTTACGAGCGCGTACAAACTCTTTAAAGCCCGCATGGAAAATGGCAGCCATACCTTGTTTTTCGTCATGATTACTATCAACATCGGCATAAAGTTTACTTAAATCCCCGCTATCCCAAAAACGTCGAGCAAACGATTCTGTTAATTGTTTTTTCCTATTAAAAAACCATGCCCGTTGAAAGATTAAAGTCCAAGATACTATAGATGCAACAAGAAGCAGTAGCATGACCGTTTTAACGACTAATCCTGCTTGCATAAAATACATCAATACATTTGCTTGATTCCCCACTTTTCTCTCCAATATCGTCTATTTTACTTATATTTTTTAATTCCCAATTATATCGGGTAATCGCCTCGGCTTTAAGTTTTTATTTACACAAACAACTTTTACCTCTGCTTCGCAAATAAGCTGTTCCTCTTGATTGACAATTTTTTGCTCAAATATAAAGCTACAAGACTTTAATTTGTTTATTTCTGTACTTACAGTTAGCAGATCATCTAATCGTGCTGGCGCCCTATATTTTATAGATAAATCGCTAATAGCAAACAATATCTCTGTTGTGCTTAGATCACTAAGAAGCAAATTATAAGCGCGCAATACTTCGGTGCGAGATCGCTCCAAATAACACAAGTAATTTGCATGATAAACTATTCCCATAAAATCGACGTCCTCCGCATAAACACGCACTTTATTTTTATGGGTCTTTATCTTCATTTTTACTCAGTAATTTTTAAACCAAAATGCTCGTAGGCTCTTGGGGTAGCCATTCTACCTCGTGGAGTGCGCATAAGGAAGCCTTGTTGTATTAAAAATGGCTCCAAAACGTCTTCAATCGTGCCTTTTTCTTCACCAATTGCAGCAGCAATGCTCTCAACACCTACAGGACCACCTTGAAAATTCTCAATAACAGCTAACAGTAGCTTCCTATCCATTAGATCAAAACCATGGTGATCAACCTCTAACATCTCCAAGGCTTTTCGCGCTATTTCCGCAGAAATAATGCCTTGTCCTTTAACTTCAGCATAGTCCCTCACCCGCCTTAATAATCGGTTTGCAATGCGAGGAGTCCCTCTAGAACGCCGAGCAATCTCTTTTGCACCGGCAGGTTCTGTGGGCACCCCTAACAAGTGAGCTGAGCGACTTACAATTTGAGTTAAGGCCTCGGTTGAATAATATTCTAAACGTTGAACAATCCCAAACCTATCCCTCAACGGAGAAGTTAAAGAACCAGCTCGTGTCGTTGCACCAACCAATGTAAAAGGGGGAAGTTCTAATTTGATGGAGCGTGCAGCCGGTCCCTCCCCTATCATAATATCTAATTTATAGTCTTCCATCGCCGGATAAAGAATTTCCTCTATGACGGGACTTAAACGGTGTATTTCATCGATGAATAAAACATCATTGGGTTGAAGATTGGTTAAAATGGCCGCAATATCACCGGCACGTTCAATAACAGGCCCCGATGTTTGCCTAATATTGACCCCCATTTCGTGCGCAATAATATTAGCTAAGGTTGTTTTTCCTAAGCCGGGTGGACCAAAAATCAACACATGATCTAAAGCATCATTTCTTCTCTTGGCTGCATCAATAAAAATCTGCATTTGTGAGCTTACCGCTTCTTGCCCAATATATTCTTTAAGACTTAAGGGACGAATAGCTCTATCTATAGCCTCTTCAGAAAGAATACTTTGACTACTGATTAAGCGATCACTTTCCAGCATGGGATGACTTAGGGTTAGTAATGAATAAGCTAGTTTAACATAGGTTTTTTTATTAGCAGATGCTTATCTATTGATTTATTTTATTTTGGTATATTTTAAAACAAATCTCTTTTATAGATTGTTTTCTTTCTCATCAACATAGCCCATAACCAATTTTCGGGCTCTGAAAATGCGGGAACGAACAGTACCAATAGGACAATGCATTCGTTGGGCAATGGTTTCATAAGTTTGTCCCTCAAAAATATGCATACCATAACAAAGACGTAAATCTTCGGATAATTTAGCGACGGCAGACTCTACAAGATCCCCAAGCTCCATGTTCATTAATTGATGCTCAGGAGAGGTGCAAACTGTAAAACTCTGTTCATTAGCAAATTGCGCTTCAGAGTCTATACGTAAATTTAATGCGCGAAAATAATTTTTAATGGTATTTTGAACAATACGATAGATCCACGTAGTAAACTCGCAATCATTTTTGAACTCGGAAAGATGACGAAAAATTTTTAATAATACTTCCTGAACTAAATCATTGGTATAAGCATGATCATTAACATAAAAATACACTATTTGTTTTATTTTATGATGATGGCGCTCTAGCAAGGTATTATATGCCTCTAAATCGCCTTGCTGGGCTAAGTGAACTAAATTAAAATCACTCGAGGTGGAACGACTATTCATAATATGCTTCCATTAATTATGAGGGGTATATTGAACTTAGCTAAACTATATCAATCCTTGATTAGCTTATTATTGTTACTATATGTACATTATATACTAAGTTTTTGCTGACTTAAGATGCAGTAGGCGCAATTGCTGCTTAGATAGTTGATCATTAAATAAAATTAATAATTTATTTTTATTTAATTGTGAGGCTTGGAGTAATTGGAAAAGTGGATTGTGAATCAATACTATAATCTTGCAAAAAGCTTCTTCACCACCTTGTGAACTTATTACCCATTCATTCCCTCGCTGTCTTATTTCATGAAGTTCGGGGTGGGGTTTCCCTAACCGGTAATAAAATTGCCCTTGCAGCAGTAAACCACAAATTAACATCAATTTGACAGAAAAATAAAAAGAGGTATTAACAATAAATAAGACACTCAGAAAGTAAAGCACTAAGAGCAAACGTCTATAAATTGTAGAAATTTTAGGATTAACTATGAGCTCTAATGAAGGCAACAATTTCTGCTAACTCTTTATCTGAAGGCACTTCATGCCCCATTAACCAAGCAAATAATTCAGGATCAGTGTAGCTTAACAAAGAATCAAATTGTTGAATCTGATCTTTGCTAAGTAAATCTAATCCCTTTTCTAAAAAACGATGTAAAATGAGATCAAGCTCCAACATGCCACGACGACAATGCCAACTTAATCGTGCTTTTTCTTGAGCATTTAGCATTTTTATACTCTTTGATTATGAAATTACTTGCCTTAGCTTGTGCAGCAAATGATACACTAGCACTTTTAAATTAAGCAAGAATCAATCCTATGAATACTCATTTAATTAACTCTCGCGCTTATACAAGTATTAAACCAATTACTGAAGAATTAGCACTCAATCCACAAAAAAACTATCTATTTGATTTGCCTTATTTAGGTGTTTTGAGCCTTGAAGGAGAGAAATCGGTCGATTTTTTGCAAGGCCAACTCACTGCCGATATCCAAAAAGCTAATGACATCCAAATGATCCAAGCCGCTCAATGTAATTTAAAGGGGCGAATCTTAGCTTTACTTGATGTGGTTAATTGGAATGGAATAAAATTAGTTTTGCCTGAAGATATTCTAGAGCAAACTCAAAATTCACTCAGTAAAACTGCCTTGCTTTCACGAGTGAGTATAAAAGAAGAGAAACAATATAAACTTTTTGGGTTTTATCTGCAAAATCCTCAAGATTTAATCCCCTATTCGCTATATTTACCTAAAGAGACTTATGCAAAAGCTGAAAGTTCTTCGTTTTGCTATTATCATTTAGGACAAGGTTTTTATATCTTTCTTATCGATAACAATCAAAACCCTGAGCTGAGCTCTATTTTTGCAGAGAGAAAGCAATTATTAGGCTCATTAACTTGGCATAGCTTAAGATTAAAGCAGCATGAACTAAGCATTTACCCAGAATCGCGGGGATTATTTTTACCTCATCGACTAGACTTACAACAAACCTCTTATTTAAGTTTTGATAAAGGATGTTACAAAGGGCAGGAAATTATTGCACGAACCCATTATCGTGCCACACTTAAGCATCAATTACTAACTTATATCATTACTACTGAAGAAAAATTATTCTCAGGTCAGAAATTATACAAAAGTGATGAGGCGGTTGAAGTAGGTGAATTAGTAGACTTCTCTATTTTAGGAAATAATCAGTACTTAATAGCAGTGTCAATAGTAAAAAACGCCCCTCAAGAATTCCGTTTTGAACATAGTGCTCAAATTATTCAGTTAAAATCGGTCTAGGTCTCTAGGGCGTGTTGACACTAGAATGACATGGCCTGCACAAGGAAATTTGCTCTTACTCTAGACCTCCTGATGCCTCGCCGGCAGGTAGGTAGGAGCAATTGTCAACACGCCTTAGTATTAGTAATGCCATTTTCAAACAGCTAGTTAATGCATCCCTGGTCTCTTCAACCAGGGATGAACTTAATTAGACCAACTCTACATCTGAAGTTTGTAAGGTAGTTTGTGTTAAATCCAATAATTCACGTACCGCTACGAAATACATAGTATAAGTCAATACGGAACTAGATTTTAAATCGTTAACAATAAAGCGCCAACGCTCAATCAAGTCTCGATGTAAACCACCCCAAGCTTCTAAACAAGCGTTTAAGTCTTTTGCTTTACCATCGAAGCCAATGATCCCAGCAGTTAATTGCCGTTGTTGCCAATCTAAATCATCACGAAGAGCTTCACGTGATAAGGATTCCCAGTTATTTTCGGTAGTATGAATAATAATTTGGGTTCTTAGCCAAGCAATATCTAAATACTCTTCAATTCCAAAATATATTTCGGCTATTTTAGGAATTGACAAACCTTTTAGATGAGCGATTTCAATCAAATCAGGAGCTGCAAATAACCCACGAGTAACGGTTAATTCATGCGCAAGGGCCGCCGGAATACCATCATGAATTAGACTTTGATATTGTTGTTTATATTGCTCACGGTTATCTTCCCCAAATACCGCTGGCATTGATTGCTTGAGTTCTTTGATACCCTCTGAATACAGTTTAATGGTTTGAGTAACATCCTGTAGGCGGCGTTGAGCACGGATGAACCATCGCGTAACTCGTCTTGATAAGCGAACATAATACATCATCATTTCAATTTGTTTTTGTGCACTTATCTTAGTTCCCAGCTCCTCAATTTGTTTCCAAATAGACTCTAAATCCAACACTGTGCGCGCAATCATATAGGCTCTTACAATAAGAGCCACAGAAGCTCCTGTTTCTTCTTGCAAGCGATATACGTAGGTAAAACCCATCTCATTATTAATGATATTACTTAAACGTGTTGCAATAATCTCACGACGTAGAGGATGATCTTGCATTTGCTGACTAAAACGCGTTTGTAAAGGTTTAGGGAAGGCTGCAATAAGAGTCTGATTCATGAAGCTATCTTCAGGAACATCAGAGGCCAATATCTGCTCTTTTAAAATGGTCTTGCTGTAACACATCAAGACAGCAATATCAGGACGAGTTAAGCCTTGGCCTTTTAGTTTACGCTCCATAAGCGCTTTATCATCTGGCAAAAACTCTAAATTTCTATCAAGTTTTCCTGTGCGCTCTAACTCATTGATATAGCGACTTTGTAATTCCAGTGCACGTAGCGCTTGTGAGGCAGTTAAACTAATAGCTCGTGTTTGCAGGTAATTATCACGTAGAACTAGTTTCGCAACTTCTTCAGTCATCTCACCCAAGAGCTCATTTCTTTGTTTCGGAGTTAGATCACCTGAAGCAACAATAGAGTTTAATAAGATTTTTATATTTACTTCTTTATCGGAACAATTTACGCCACCCGAATTATCAATAAAATCGGTATAAACCATGCCACCATTTAGAGTATATTCCACCCTAGCCAATTGAGTTAAGCCTAAATTACCGCCCTCTCCAATTACCCGACAACGTAACTGTTTAGCGTTAACACGGGTTGCATCATTAGCGCGATCACCTACGTTGGCATTACTTTCTGAGCTTGCTTTGACATAGGTACCAATCCCACCACTCCATAATAAATCAACTTTAGCTTTGAGAATGGTCTTAATTAGCTCGTTCGGCTCAATTTGGGTTTGTTTAATACCAAAGAGCTTTTGCATTTCAGGACTAACAGGGATAGATTTAGCACTACGATTAAAAACGCCACCACCTTTGGAAATTAAGCTCTTGTCAAAATCAGTCCAATTAGAACGGGGTAAATTAAATAAACGCTCACGCTCTTTGTAAGTCTTTTCCGCATCGGGGTTTGGATCTATAAAAATATGAAGATGATTAAATGCTCCGACTAATTTTATATGACGAGACATTAGCATCCCATTACCAAAGACGTCGCCGGCCATATCGCCAATACCTACTACCGTAAAATCTTTGGTTTCAATGTCATAATCCAGCTCATAAAAATGACGTTTAACAGATTCCCAGGCGCCGCGTGCAGTAATACCCATTTTTTTATGGTCATAACCCACTGAACCACCGGAAGCAAAAGCATCCCCTAGCCAAAATTTATATTCTAGGGAAATTGCATTGGCGATATCTGAAAAAGTCGCGGTGCCCTTGTCAGCAGCCACTACTAGATAAGGATCATCTTCATCATAGGAAAGAACATTTTTAGGTTTGACGACCTGCCCCTCTTTATAGTTATCTGTAATATCAAGTAAACCGCGAATAAATAATTGGTAACAAGCAATGCCTTCTGCCATAATTTCTTCACGAGTCCCATTGATGGGTAAATGCTTAGGTACAAAACCACCTTTGGCACCACTAGGAACAATAACGGAATTTTTTACTTGCTGGGCTTTCATCAAGCCTAAAATTTCTGTGCGGAAATCTTCCCGACGATCAGACCAACGCAGGCCTCCGCGAGCCACTTTACCACAACGTAAATGAACGCCTTCAAAACGGGGTGAATAGACAAAAATTTCAAACATAGGTTGGGGTTTAGGCACACCAGGGATATTTTTACTATTCAATTTAATAGAGATGTAATTTTTGCATTTGCCTTTTGCGTCAGTCTGATAAAAGTTAGTTCTAAGGGTAGAGCTAATAGCATGCACATATTGTCTTAAGATTTTATCTTCATCAAGATTAGCTACATTTTCTAAATCGGCATAAATATCTTGTACTAAGGCCGTAAAACGTGCATCTCTTTTTTTAGATTCGCCTACATTAAAACGAATTGCGAATAACTTGACCAGTTTTTTAGCAATTCCGATATTATGATTTAATGCAGCTTCCATGTATTCTTGACTAAAGGTGAAGCCAATTTGTTTAAAATACTTGGCGTAAGTTCTTAATACAGCTACCTCGCGCCAATTAAGTCCACCCGATAAAACAAGTTGGTTAAACCCATCATTCTCAGCATTTCCAAACCAGACTTCTACAAAAGCATTTTGAAATAACTCTTTAATTTCATCTAAATGAATTTCGCTGTCTTTATTATATTGTAAAGCGAAATCATTCACCCAGGTGACTTTGCCATCCTCAAATTTGAGTTCATAAGGCCGTTCACTGATAGCACGCAAACCGAGGTTTTCTAGTATAGGTAACACATCTGATAAAGGGATAGTTGAATGATGTTGATAAATCTTCAATCGGAAATTGTGTTCTGATTCATCTAAAGGACGATAGAAATTAATCCCTAGCGGTTTTTCAGGGGTTAACGTTTCTATATGCTTAATATCATATACTGCGGTTCTGGGAGAAAAAACATCCGTGTAAGCACCGGGGAAAGCAGAACGGTAACGCGCAAAAATAGCATTTGCTTGCTCTTCACCATTGGCATCGTATAAATGGTGCTGTAAATCATCGGTCCAAGAACGCCCCGCGTCGATCAATTTTTTCTCAATTTCTTTAAGATCATATTCAGGAATATTTTGTGGATCAACACGAATAATAAAATGTATCCGTGCTAAAACAGACTCGGAGAATTGGGTAGAAAAATCGATTTCTTGGGCATTAAAGCTATCAGCCAGAATTTTCTGCATTGCTAATCGTAGTTCAGTATTGACCAACTCTTTAGGAATATAAACTAAACAAGAAATAAATCTTCTGTATACATCCATTCGTGCAAACAAACGAATACGTTTTCGTTCTTGCATGTAAAATATACCCATTGCGATTTCTAATAATTCCTCTTCAGACGCTTGAATTAAATCGTTACGGGGTAAGGTTTCCAAAATATTTAAAAGTACTTTTCCAGAATGGCTGCGCGGATTTAGAGTAGATTTCTCCATTACTAAAGCCACTTTATGCCTTAAAAAAGGTATTTGCTTTGGATTAGTATGATAGGCCGCCGAAGTATAAAGACCTATAATTCTTCGCTCACCGATGACCTCTCCTTTCTTATTAAAGCGCTTAATACCAATATAATCTGTATAGGCATTCCGATGTACGGTGGCTAGATTATTTGTTTTAGACATTACTAAAATGCGGGGGGAAAGGCTAAATTCTTGAGCCTCAGGCGCCATTGCCGAAATATTGCGCGTATGACCTGTGCTTAGGGTATCACGTAAAACACCTAGACCTGTATTAGGGATAGCTTGGAGTAAAGTATCGTTTTCTTTTTTTACCAGTTCATAATCTCTCATACCTAAGAAAGTAAAATGATGATCTTCAATCCAATGAAGTAAAGCTTTAGTCTCTTGAACCTCATTTGCATCCAAAACGTCGGCTACATTATTTAGCTCTGTAATGGCCTCTTTAACTTCAGCGCGCATTTTTTCCCAATCCTCGACCACAATACGATTATCATCTAAGGCTCGCTGCAAATTTTTATATAATTTATCTAAAACTTCAGGGTCCGTCTGCCTATCAATTTGCATAAAAATAGGGGCTTCATTGATAACACTACTACTAGTATTTTTACCATTACGAGGTAGCACCTCAGAGATTTTATTCTGTTTATCTCGTTTAACCTTAATCCCCCCCATATGCACAATAAGATGGGATGAGAGCCCCATTCTATTGATTACCATGCGCATAGAATCTACTAGAAAGGGCATATCATCGCAAATTACTTCAACTACAGTGTGGGTGGTTTGCCAACCATGCCGTTCAAAATCCGGATTATATATATGAATTTTGGTTTCATGAGGCTTACGCTCGGAAATTAGGGACCAAAAATTAACAACAGCGCCATATAAATCATCAATATCCCATGCAAGTAAATCTTCCAATGCAACTGTTCCATAAAATTGCTCTGCAAATTCCGCGCAAAACTTGCTTTGATCACCAGCCATAGAATGCTTAATTTTTTCTATTACAGCTGCAATTAAAACATCTTTGCCTTCTTCAAATTTATAAGACATTAATTCACCCCATTCAGTTGCCGTTGGATACGGCCTCAGTTATTTATGTTATTGAATGTATACTAAAGTATCTGTTGTGACCCATTGCGCCAGATTTATCATTTCACTATTTCTTACGCGAATGCAGCCACGTGAGCCTGGTATTCCTAAAGGTGTTGAATCGGGGGTTCCGTGGATATAGATATAACGTTGTAAGCTATCCACATCCCCTCCTTTATTACGACCAGGTTCTAAACCTTCCAGTTGTAAAATCCGCGTTAAAATCCAATCTCGGCCCGGATTATTTTTCCCCAACTCTGAAGAGTATATTTCTCCGGTCCATTCACGAGCTACAAATACACTATTTATTTCATTATCTAAACCGATAACGGAATAAATTCTATGCCAACCTCTAGGTGTGCATTCACTATTCATCTTTTCCCCCAGACCGTTTTTTCCGGTGGAAATTAAATAAGTAAAACTTAACTGATCCGCTTCGTAAGCAGTTAATTTTTGCTCGGCTGCAGAAATAAAAATGAGTTTATTTGTTTTCTTCATTGTTTAATCGCTAACTACTATAGTTTTAGTATTTACAAATTCTAATATGCCTTCTTTTGATAACTCTCGGCCATAGCCTGAATTTTTTATGCCACCAAAAGGTAAGCGCGGGTCAGAAGCAACAAGAGCATTTACAAAGCATACACCGGATTCAATTTCTTCAGTAGCAATACGCTCCCCGCGCTTCAAATCTTTGGTAAATACCGCCGCACCTAAGCCATATTGCCCCATATTTGCAAGTCGAATTGCTTCTTCCTCATTTTCTGCAGAGCAAATAGCAATAACGGGTCCAAACAATTCTTCATCAAAAGCAGGCATTCCAGGTTTTACTCTTGTTAACAAAGTAGGCGGATAATAGAACCCCCTACCATCAGGAATTATACCACCACCTAATAATTTAGCACCTTGTTTCAAAGATTTTTCTACCTGTATTTGCAATGTTTCTCGCAGATCTTTTCGCGCCATCGGGCCTAACTTAGTTTGGGGATCTAAAGGATCACCTGTGGTAAAATGGCTCATATGTTGCTGAATTTTTTCGAGCAGTTGTTCTTCTATTGTTTTAATTACAATAACACGTTTAGCAGCAATGCAAACCTGACCAGTATTATTTAAACGGGAACTTACAATATTTTGGGCTGCTAACTCTAAGTCCGCATCTTCTAAAACTAGATAGGGATCACAACCACCTAACTCTAAAACAGATTTTTTTAAATTTTTTCCTGCTTGCTCAGCAACACTTCGACCCGCCCTCTCACTGCCTGTTAAGGTTACAGCTATAATTAAAGGATGTTCAATTATTGTTGAAGCACCGTTGTTATCAACAATAAGGTGTTGAAATAATGAGGGTGGAAAACCGGCTTGTTCAAATAACTCTTGAATTTTATTTCCTGTACCTGTTGATATGGGAGCATGTCTTAAGAGTGCAGCATTTCCCGCGAGAATCGTGGGAACAGCAAAACGAAAGACTTGCCAAAAGGGAAAATTCCACGGCATGATAGCGAAAACAATCCCTAGCGGATTGTGACAAACTTTAGCAAGTCTCATTTCCGTATTAATAATACGAGGAGCTAAATATTCCTCTACATGTTCAATATAGTGCTCACAAAGACGGGCACATTTTTCAATTTCAGCTCTGCCAGGAGTTATTGGTTTACCCATTTCTAAAGACATTAATTCCGCTGATGCATTAGTTTGCTCTCGTAACAAGCGTGTCATTCGCCTCATTTTTTTTTTGCGGGTTGCAAAATCAGTGGTGCGCCAAGATAAATAAGCATCCTGGCCAGCTTTTATTTTATGATGAATTTCTTTATCACTTAGACAATCATAACTTGCCAGTATTTGTTCAGTTGCTGGATTAATTGTCTGAATTTTCATTTTGTCACCATAAAAAGGGAAGATTTATGAAGTTTAGTTCAATTTTAAAGAGAAATTGTTTAAAACTAAAAGACTTGCCTTGCACTTTACTTTTGATTATTGATACTATTTTGATATTTTATGCTGTTTTTTCTGAAAGAACAGTCCATTAAATCAAAATGTTAATTTATTATTACTGTGGGATCTTAATGACGCCTAAACAAACCCATCTTTTATCGTATATTGCAGCTTGGTCTGTGCATCTATTTACAGCAAGTGGTGCTTTTCTTGGCATTCTTACGTTAGCCAAGATTTATCAGCATGAGTATATAATGGCTTTATGGCTCATGGCGATAACTGTTTTTATTGACGCCGTTGATGGAAGCTTTGCTCGTCTAGCCCATGTAAAAGTGATTTTGCCGAAAATAGATGGAGCTCTATTAGATAACATTGTTGATTATTTAAACTATGTCATTACTCCTTGTTTCTTCTTATTAGTTAAGCCGGACATGCTCCCGCAAGATTATTCTATCTTTCTTATAGCAATTATTTCTATTACTTCGGCTTACCAATTCTGCCAAGATGATGCCAAAACCCCTGATCATTTTTTTAAAGGATTCCCTTGCTATTGGAATATCGCCGTCTTTTATATGTATATTTTTGATACTTCCGCTATTAATAACGCTATTTTGCTCAGTATATTTTCCATCTTAATTTTTGTTCCAGTCAAATATGTTTATCCATCTCGGCTAGATTATTTAACTGACTCCAAAACACTAAAGATCCTGATGCATTGTTGTTCGGCTTTATACGGAATAAGCTCGTTAGTTTTACTTATTTATTACCCTGATACCAATATGGTATGTCTAACCCTATCACTAGGTTATATATTAATGTATTTGTTATTAAGTTTTTATAGAACTTATTCTCCTTTAATAAAAGCTAAAATAAATGCCCATAAAGATTTGTAAGCTTTTTTTGATCTCAGCATAGACTTTGCTTAATTTATGATTAAAATAACACTTAAAATTTGTTTTGAGGAAATTATGTCTCTATTTAATTGTGTTACTCGATCACTCATGCTTTCTACTCTTTTAGTTAGCTCGCTTAATGCAGCATCTTCTTTTCCGAGGGGATGTGAAGTATCAGGTTTTGGTTATGATCAAAGCAATCTAATTTTAAATGAAAGTGGGGAGCAATCGTATTATCTTATTCAAAACCGCTCAGACGCTAAAATTGAGCTTGAGCGACATGATACTGCCGATGCATTTATGAGTCCTCCCTTGCTTGCTTCTCTAGACTCAATGAACTGGGCAGCTTTTGCTTCGGATGTGAAAAATGTAAACTTTAAATGCTACAAGCGTATGGATGACAATACTTCTTTAGTGGATTGTAGAGATGTACTAGAAATCTGCCAGTACCCCCGGGTGCGTTTTGCTTTAAGCAACATGGGAAACTACTGGATTTCAGTTAATAAAAGTCAAGCTAATGTGATTCAGGACTCCGTTGCCAAAGGTATTTATTTAAAATGGTGATATGTGCGTCTCCAATCATTTGCTAGTGGCACTTATCTAACACTCGGAATACTAGGTGCCTGTATTTCATTATATGGGTATCTCTTTCAGAGCCAAGAGCCTCAAGTATATTATGTACTAGGCTCCTTGGCCTTATTAGCGACCGCTATTTATTATAAGTTAGCTTACTTCATTGCCCTCGAGCTCATTCTAATCGCGGGCCATCTCGCTATTTTATTTGGTAGCGGCTCTCATACTCAATTTACTTTACCCTTATTATTGTGTCTTCAACTTATTATTGTCTACTCAATGTTAGGACAAAATAACCTTATGTTTTTGATAATTGGAATTTTGGGTATAGCTTTATTGTCTATAGGTCTTGCTTACCATAATCACTGGTTATTCTTCTTTGGCAGTCTTTCTATAGCTTTGTATGCCTATTACCGGGGGTATAGAGGCCAGAAAGCTTCTTACTTATGGGCGATATTAAATACTATTTTCGCCCTATTGGCACTTTATCATATCTTTATAAATAGAGTATAACGATAACTTTTTTTCGATTTGAGATCAAAACTTCTTCTACTAGCTAGAAAGTTAAATCTCCTTTAATAGGATACGAATATGAGCAGAACACCATCCACTATGATTGCCTTAGGTACTAAGGCCCCCTACTTTGAATTAGAAGACGTTACCACAGGAAAAAAAATCAGGTTTAATGGACAAAACCAACATAAAGCTACATTGATTTTTTTTATTTGTAATCACTGTCCTTATGTTAAACATATAAATCATGAACTTACCCGTCTAGCTAACGACTATATACCACGAGATGTTTTATTTTTAGCTATTAATTCTAATGATGTCATTAATTATCCTGACGATTCACCAGAGAATATGAGATTAACCGCACAACAAGAAAAATATCCCTTTTCTTATCTCTATGATGAAACACAAGAAGTGGCCAAAGCCTATCAAGCCGCATGTACTCCTGATTTTTATTTATTTGATGAGCAGCACTCTTTAGTATATAGGGGGCAATTGGATGATTCTCGGCCGGGAAATGATATTCCAGTTACTGGAGATTCTTTACGGCACGCGTTAGATTGTCTACTAAACGGCCAGCCCATCAATGGTATCCAAAAAGCAAGTTTAGGTTGTAATATTAAGTGGAAATAAATTGAGACTAAAAAAAGGCCTCATAGGAGGCCTTTTAAGAAAAATATCAATGACATTTAGCTAAGGCTTGGCTACTTAATTCATGTTCTAGATCTTCTTCTGGTACATCAATTAAATCAAACGCATTTTTAAGCTCATTGTTAAATGTATACAATACCGCAGCAGAACGAGTGTGACGAGAAGCGGAATTAAAGAATCCAACCATCCCAGCTTTGGTTTGTTTACTTTCCGCATTAGCAAATAAGGCCGAAAATAAATTACTAAACGCGTGTGCAATTGCGGCAAAAAACTGAGTAACAACATTGTCTCTATGAGTATTGTATTGTTTTTTCATTTCCTCAGTTATAGCACCTTGGCATGCTTGCTTAAATTCGGCAAGTTTTCCATCATTGGTATACTGGTTTAAGGCAGTACTTAAAACTTCTATTAAGCGAGCGTTAGTAACTACTATATATTGCTTATTCGGATTTTTTCCATAATTAGCAATTAAAGAAGTTTGTAAAGCTTTTAATTTATCTAGAGCAGCATTAACGTTTGCAACTAACTCTTCATTGATGCTAGGTTTAACGGGTGCTCTAATTGGTGATGGGCTTGGAAACTCAATCGCCTTCGGCTCTGAAGCTGCTAATGCAATAGGGTTCGCATCTTCTATTAATAATCGAGGAGCATTGCCAACGAGATTAGTAATTCCTAAAGCTTGTTTTGAGGCCACGTTGATTACTGTTGCTTGTACAGTTAAATTCATAATGGCTAGGGCTTTTATCACATCAGCAACTAAGCCAATACTTGGTTTTTCACTAGCTTGCTTATCCAAAAACGCAAGCTCAGAACGAGAAACCACCATAGCATTACTATATTTTGTTGCAGCAATTAGCGCATTTTCAGAGACGTCTTCAACTTCACCATTAGTTATTTGTTTAATCGCTGAGGTGTCTTCCAGTACTAATTTAGTAAGTTGCTGTAATCCTCTATCTTCAAGCGCTAAAGTTGAAAGGTTTCTGCCTTTAAGTTGTAGTAACGCACCTACTTGTGGAAGGTTCGTAAAAGCGGTAACTACTTGCATATCTTCTTTAACCCCTATTTTTAGTAAGTTTAAAGCCATTAAAGCAGAGAAATCGACTGGATTTCTACTTAAAGACTGCAGATCAATATGGAATTGCGCAATAACTTCTTGACCGGAGTAATCTTTTACAAGGGCTAACACCGATAAATGGGTTGCCTCACCCCGTTCAACCCGGACCATACTCGATACTAAACCAGTAGCGAATTCTTTTATAGCCAATTGATCTTTTTTATCAATATTTGCTTTAATTGCTAATTGGTTAATTAAAGCTGCTGACAAAGCCATTTGCGTACTTTGACTCATAGTTGCCAGAACACCATTGCTGTCTTTACCACTAATTAAGGCAGTAATAACCTCTAATTGTTGATCCTGAGGTAAATCAGAAATCACCGCGAGTTCTTTACTAATCTGGCTTTTTTCACCAGCAACCGCAACAAGCTCGCCACGCGCATAACCTACTAAAGAAGTTTCTGCGGCAGAATCGGCTCCCTTTAATAATTTTTGTAAATCACCTGTAGTAAGACCTGCAACCAATTTTTTAACTGCATGTTGTACTTGCGGAGGTGCAATAGCTAAAATTTGCTCATTGATAGTCATCGCATCAACAGCTTTTTTGGCTTTTGTAGCAGTTGTTACTATGATCGCTTTAAGTGCCTCTTCTTGTTGAGCCAAAACAGCAGTGCGCTTATTAACTTGGTGTGATAAATCATTTATTTGTATGACGTAGGCGCCCTTGTCGGCTAATAACGCTATTTGTGTATTTAGTAATTCTCTTTCAGTTTTAAATTGGGCTAGAATTGCATCCTTATCTTCCAAGCGAGCTTTTTCATAAGCATTCACGGTCGCCGTTATTAAGGGCAATAATCGACGCACTTCAATCAGAGCTGCATCGTTTTGTAATTCACGCTCTTGTTTTGCACGTTCAAAACTTGCTTTCGCAGTTTCTAAAGCCTCAATTTTCTTAGCAATTGCAGAGGTTAATCCTTTGGTAGGATAATTAGTTTTAATCTCTTGAAGTTTATCGCGGTACGACACTAATAAAGAGCCTTTCTTTGCTTTAGTAGTTTTTGAAAGATTACTCGCTATATAATCGCTTATTTCTCCACTCAACGCTAAGAACTTTTTCAAACTTATTTCTGCTTTTTTAGCTGAATCTAGATCTTTAGTCCATTTTGCAATTGTTTTTCCTAAACTCTCTAAGGTATCAAGCTTCGAGTTAATATTTTGTGGAGTAATAGTCGGCATATTTTTGACCTCAATAGTTTAAGTGCCCTTATTATATACATAAAAATCATTTTATCAACACAACCGGGTTTTTTTGGATAAAAAAAAATAATTTACACTGATGTATATTGGAGAGGTAATTATTTAAAATAAAAGCCTTGAAACTATTTTAAGTTAACTTCAAGGCTTTCATGAAAAGAGCTGGGAGTATTATTTAGAGGGAACAATTTCAAGTTGTAATTGAGCAATTACATCGCTATGAACATGTATTTCAACTACAAAATTTCCAATTGAATGAATAGGCCCTTCAGGCATCACAATTTCTCGTTTGCTTACCTCAATTCCTTTTTCACTTAGGCTGTCTTTAATCTCATTAACACCCACAGAACCATACAATTTACCTTCATCACTTGCCATAGCACTAATTACTAAATTAGTGTCATTTAATTTAGCAGCACGTTGTTCTGCAGCAGCAAGGGACTGTTGCGCTTTTTTCTCGAGCTCAGCACGTCGTTGCTCAAATTGCTCAATGCTTTTCGCAGTGGCAAAAACTGCTTTATTTTGTGGGATTAAATAGTTACGGCCATAACCGGATTTAACATTAACCTTATCCCCTAAATTACCTAAATTACGAACTTTTTCTAATAAGATAACTTCCATCTTAAAAACCCCTTAAATTGATTCACTCGCCCTTGATGGGAGATATAACCGAAAATTAAACAAACTATCCAATAAGCCAAATATAACATACGCGAATAATACAAATGTCGGTTGGAGCACTATTAACAAAATAAGTAAAATAATTGCTTTAAAATGCAATCTACGCGCTAATACAACGTAGCTTAAATTAAAACCAGCTAGCAAAAAATACCCTAAAGCTAGGGGTAATAGATTTATAGCAAAAGCGAACTCATTGTAAGAGGCAACTGAAGTTGCTAATAAAACTAAAAAAGCTAATTTACCACTACGGAAATCAGCCAATTCTGCTTTTAAACCACCCGGTACAAATAATTTAGCTTGAATAAAACGAGCAAAAAGCAATGAAATAATTGATGATACAACCACACTTAGTATTTGAATACCCAAAAATAACTGTGCTAAATCCCAAGGGTTAATACCTTCGATACTCGTCTCAATGAATTGTTGATATTCATTATAATGGGACAACAGCTTTTTAAATTGATTAAACTGCACCATAGCTAAATCAGGTATTAGCCATTGTACTAGCACAAAAGCGATTAATGCTTGCAAGAAGAAAACACCCGCAACGGCTTGCCAGCTTGCATTGCTACGTAAGGTTAACGCCGCAAAATAACAAGGCAAATAAGCAATCAACGTGTTTATTAAAGCGCTTCCTACAGGCACTAACAGCAATAATGGCACAGTATGAATTATTAAGGCAGGGACTAAGACTTCAAAGCCAAGTTTTCCACCTTTTCTTAAAGTAACTAAAACAACTAAAGCTACGGATAACCAAGAAGCAAAAGGTAAAACTGATAACAGTGCAGCACAAAAAATAGCATACTGCTTGTTTTCAAGCACTTTTTTACTTTGGTTTAAGACTAACTCACCTATGCGCATCATTTTTAGTTATTATCTATGGCTATCGCAATAAGGCAATAAACCAACAAAACGAGCGTGTTTAATTGCTTTTGCTAATTGACGTTGGAAACGTGTATGAGTACCAGTAATACGACTAGGTACAATTTTACCTGTTTCAGAAATATAGTTTTTTAATAAATTGATATCTTTGTAATCAATGTCATTTCCGCCTTCAGCACTAAAACGACACATTTTTTTTCTACGAAAATATACAGACATAACTCTCTCCTCTTAAGCAGTACGTGTTTCTTTTTCTTTCTTCATTAACACGGATTCAGTGGTAATCGCTTGTTTTTGGACGGTGATTAAGTTTCTTAAAATAGCATCATTAAATTTGAATGCATTTTTAATTTCTTCAAGCGATTCGAGGTTACATTCAATATTCATTAAAATGTAGTGAGCTTTATGCACGTCATTAATAGGATAGGCTAATTGACGACGACCTAAGTCTTCTTTACGATGAATCGAGCCATTGTGCTTCTTAATAATCCCTTCATAACGCTCAACCATTGCTGGTACTTGCTCACTTTGATCGGGGTGCACAAGAAACATAATTTCATAATGTCTCATGATTTCTCCTTATGGATGTAGCCTTCTGACCTGAGATATCAGTAAGGCAAGGTTAAAAAACTGGGGAATTGTACCCCTTTTCGCCCTATCTTACAAGGATGGAACGGTATAAAAACTAGATTGATATTTCTATTAACGTACAAATCATTTTATTTAGTGATCAATTTAAAAACATTTATTCAATTTTATCCACATATACACATTTTTTTTGGATTTTACCCTAATTGTTAGTGACAAAACTAATTAAATTAGTTAACTTGCATGGAATTGCTGTACTCTACTTAAAAAACCTTATAACGATTATAATAACGAGGGTTTGATGGATATAATTTCTCTTGATTTTGAAAAACCATTGATGATTAGCATTGGAAACACTACCGTTAAAATATTAGCCTTTAAAACAGCTGAACACGGGAATATAAAATTTGGTGTAGAGGCTCCCAGAAGTATCAATGTACACCGAGAAGAAATTTTTCATGCAATTAAACAAAAAGAATTATTAACCGCCACAGAATCATAATGTAATGCGCTCGAAACTAAATATCTGGATTTTTTTGCTTGGCGGTCTAGTTGTTCTTTTATCGTCAACGGCACTGCTAATTAATTCCTTTATTTATAAATTCCTCGGTAATAATTACTTTCCTCCAAATACGATTCAAATAGCACTTTCATTATTACTTTTTTATTTTGGTTTAATTCTTCAAGTTGGAAAAGATAAACACCTCACTAAAATAGCACGTGAGCTGATCTATTTTTTCCTAATCATGTGTATCATTGCTTTATCAACCAATGCCATTCAATTAACACCATTTCCGCCTATTGATCAACAAATCGTCGCTTTTGAGCATTATTTTAATATAGATATTCCCGCTATTTTAACCTGGACTCATAATCATCCAAAACTACATCTTATACTGGGATTTACCTATGATAGTCTAACTAACCAAATGTGTGTTTTACCTTTGTTTCTTATAGCTATGGGTCGCTTTCAGCTTATTAGAGAGTATTATTTTCTTCTTTTATTTTCTACCTTATTTGGGTTTGGATTTTACTATTTTTATCCTACGACCGCCCCAGCCAGTGTGATTCACAGCCCCTTTTTTACCCCTTATCAAATCGCAACCGGGTTAAAGTTTAAAGAAATCCATAATCATCTACCTCCCTCTACGATAGAAGGCGGATTAATAGCCCTGCCTTCATTTCACTGTATTTGGGCGTTATTCAGCATCTTTCTAGTTAAAGAATGGCCCTTAGTTTGCGCTATCTTAGTCGGAGGAAATATCATCTTAATTGCCTCTTGCATCCTATTAGGCTGGCACTACCCGACAGATATCATGGCAGGTTTTTTATTGGCTGGTTTCAGTTATGTTTTTTTACTTTGGTGTAAACGTTAAGCGCACTAAGTAATGACAATCAATGGACTCAATCTCTGACGCCGCTATAAAATCATGCGCGCTGTTAAGAGGTTTCGCTTATCGGGATAATTAATCCACTAGGATGAGTAAGCTCTCTATAGATTGATGAATCAATTTTTTTAATATTAAGGATAGATAATTTTTTAACTAATAAATCCTTTAACTTGATTTTCTTATGATCACTTAAAGAAGGATGAGCCTGAAAAAACCATTGATTTTCAATTTTACCCATTTTTATTGGCTCATTGATAATGCGGACTTGAGTTCCCACACTAACCATCTGGTATAAATACTCAATATCACTGGGAAGCATTCTAATACATCCAGCACTCACTCGAGCCCCAATCCCATCCACTATATTAGTTCCATGAATTAGAAAAGAGGGCCAACTCAAGCGCAAAGCATAATCACCCAAAGGATTATTGGGTCCTGGTGGAAAAACCTCAGGAAGTGGGGCTCCAATTTGCTCAGCCGCTGCTAGGACTTTTGTTGTCGGCCTCCAAGTTGGATGAGTTACTTTCGCAGTGACTTTAGTACTACCTACAGGGGTGCTCCATCCCTTTTTGCCAATACCAATAGGAAAAGTAAATACCACATTTTCATCAGGTGGAAAATAATATAAGCGATATTCGGCTAAATTGATAACAATACCCCTTCGTGGGCCTGGGGGCAGAATAAATTGAGAAGGGATAATTAATGATGTATTGGCTGATAAGGTATTTCTTGCATCAACCTTTGGATTAGCATTGATCATTTCATAGTAGCCTATGCCCCAGCGCCTCCCAACATCTTCAATGGTTTCATTTACTTCAGAACCAACATGCTGAATTTTACCAACAACATCCCCTTTATTTGGCAAAACATATACTGCTGCTTGGCAATAAGGAATAAATAGCCCCAAAAAAGAACATATTAGATAAAAAAATTTAACCCTTAAGTCCATATTTTTTTCTTTTTAAAGGCCTAGTGATAATACTCAACACCTGATGAAATGTTTCCTCCTACCAACGAGCAGGAGGGAGGACCAATTTTAAAACAGAGTTGATCAGGTATTTATAAACTTGTATCCACTTTAAATCGCTCGCCGTATTTAGATTCAAACGTTTTAAATAAGTGCTCTAATTTATCTTTACCAAAATCATTGGCGTAATTCATGGGGCCACCGCGGAATGGCGCGAAACCAGTTGCAAAAATCATCCCAGCATCTAATAAATCTGCATCAGCCACCACGCCTTCACGCAAACACGCTGCAGATTCATTTACCATGCGTAGAATCAATCTATCGGCGATCGTTTCATCAATTTTTGCATTACTTGCTTTTTTCACAGGCTTCCCATTGCTATAACTATAAAAACCACTGCCTGTTTTACGGCCTAACTTACCATCTTTAACCATTTGACGTAATTTTTCAGGCACAGTACCACCAAAATGGCTAGTTAAATTTTCTGCCACAGCTAAACAAACATCCATACCAACAGTGTCTGCTAATTCAACAGGCCCCATAAACATACCAAATTGTAATGCCGCTTCATCAATAGTTTCAGGACTATACCCCTCTTCTAATAGCTGTACGCATTCCATTAAATAAGGCATTAATACTCTATTGACTAAAAAGCCTGGGCTTGATTTAACAGGTAGGGGTAACTTGCTAAGCTGGTTAACAAAAGCACAGGCATTTTGTTCAACTTTTTTAGTAGTGCTGGCACTACTTACAATTTCCACCAAGTCCATTTTAGCAACGGGATTAAAGAAATGTATCCCTACTAAACGGGAAGGACTTTTCATCACAGAACTAATTTCGTCTAAAGGAATGCTCGAAGTGTTTGTGGCGATAATTGCATCTTTTTTAGCTTGCGCTTCAACTTTCTTCATTATTTCCTGTTTTACAGCAAGATTTTCAAACACCGCCTCGATGATCACATCAGCGCGAGCCACTCCATGTCCTTCGGGGTCAGGTATAAGATTATCCATTGCCTCTTGAATTAAACGCGGCTTTTTAAGTTTCTTTTTGTACAAGCTGTGAGCACGACCTATCGCAGGTGCAATTTGCTCATAAGATTTATCTTGTAAACTTACTTTTATTCCTCGCAAGGCACACCATGCAGCAATATCCCCACCCATGATTCCTGCGCCGATTACATGTACATGATGAGCTTTAAAGGTACTGTCCTTAGCAAAACCTTTCAAACGTTCTCTTAACAAGAAAGCTCTAATTAGATTTTTTGAGGTTTCATTTTTACTGATTAATTGCTCGATTGAATCTACTTCTTTTAAATAGGCTCGCTCACCCACTCCGCCTTCTTTTTCCCACAAATCAATTACCGCATATGGGGCTGGATAATGAGCTTTACGCGCTTTCTTTGCTAATTTTTGACGCATTAGATAAGCAAGTGGAGCTCTTAACCAGGATTGATCCATCAATTGCGCCATAAAGGATGGTCTGTGTTTTTCGGGCTTATTTTTGATGAAGTAAACAGCGGCCCTTTTTAATTGACGGACAGGCACCACCTCGTCAATCATACCTAGTTTTTTAGCTTTGCTTGCATGGTGCATTTGTCCAGTTAAAATTGATTGCGATAAAGCATTAACCCCACCAATAAGCTGAGGTAAACGCACGGTTCCTCCCCAACCAGGATGAATACCTAGCATAATTTCAGGCAAACCAATTTTAGTGTCTTTTTCATCAGAAGCAATTCGGTAAGTACAGGCCAAAGCCAACTCGTAGCCTCCTCCCAGACAAAAACCATCGATTAAAGCAACAGTAGGTATTGATAGATGCTGTAAGCGAGAAAAGACTGCCTGTCCTTTTTGTAAAAACTCTACTGCTTGAGCAGGGCTGGCAAACTCAGAAAAGATTTTTACATCCGCACCAGCAATAAAACCTTTTTCTTTTAATGAATAAACAACCAGACCAATCGCTTTTTTATCTTGGGCTATTTCTTGAAGAAGACTGTTTAACTCATCTAATACCTCTTCATTAATAGTATTTACAGTAGCATCATTCCTGTTCAAACCTAACCACAAAATTTGATCTTTATCGCGTTGTAAGTCCCAATGTTTATAATTATTCATGTCCTTTCACCTCAGTCACTCGTTCAAGATACATCGCCCCACCTTGTCCACCACCAATACAAATGGCAGCGATACCACGCGACTCATTTCTTTGCTCAAGAGATTTTAATACATGCAGAACAATACGAGCCCCACTAGCCCCGATTGGATGTCCTGCTGCAATCGCGCCACCCTCACGGTTTAATTTCGTTAATGAAGGAGCCCCAAGTTTTTCTTTTAACCCTAATTGCTCTTTACAATATTCTTCATCGTCCCAAGCAGCAAAACAACCAAGAACTTGTGCTGCAAACGCTTCATTGATTTCCCAACAATCCATGTCATCAGGCTTTAATTTATGCCGTTGCAAAATCGGTGTTGCTGCATGTACAGGTCCTAAGCCCATTTGAGAAGGATCTAGGGCAGACCATTGCGAATCAACTATTCGTCCTATAACTTTTAACCCATGTTTTTTCACTGCCTCTGCACTGGCCAATAACAATAAACAAGCGCCATCAGTAATCTGCGAACTATTTCCAGGTGTTACCATCCCATATTTTTTATCAAAGAAGGGCTTTAATTTCCCTAACTTATCCACTGTAGAGTCAGCACGTATTCCATCATCTTGCAGATAAGCACGGCCCTTATAATCAATCATAGGGGCAACTTCAGTCATACGCTGTTCAGCATAAGCTTGGGCAAGCTTTAGATGACTTTGACAAGCAAACTCATCCATTTGTTCACGGCTAATATTAAAACGATAAGCCACTTTCTCAGCTGTCTGTCCCATGTTAAGTCCAACGATGGGATCAGTTAAACCTCTTAACAAGGCAATTACAGGAGCAAGATAAGAAGGACGAAATTGAGGGACTAAGGCTAATTTTTGCCCCATAGTTTTAGAACCAAACCATTTACCTAACCACCCTGCCATTTTTTGATTAAACAGTAAAGGAGCATGGCTCATGGCATCGGTACCACCCGCAAGGACTAAGTTACTACGTCCACTAGCAATTTGCATAGCAGCATTATCTAAAGCTTGCATACCGGAGGCACAGTTTCTCATAACAGTAAAAGCAGGCACCTTATTTCCACAACCAAGACGTAAGGCCACTACACGGGCGATATTTGCCTCATCAGGACCAGGCATTGCGCTGCCAATAATTACCTCATCAATATCAGAGGGGGAAAAAGGCTGTCTATTAAGTAAAGCGGTACCGGCGGCTACCGCTAAATCGGATCCGGTAAAAGGGCCTATTCCTTTCGCTTTTAAAAAGGGGGTACGGCTTCCATCGACAATATAAACATCACGACCGCTTAAATTTGACTGGTGTTTCATTAGTCCTCCTTGTACAGGCCATCAATACGAATAAAACAATCAAAAAATATAAGAATAAAGAGTAGCAGTTCTCTTTAAAATTTGGAAATTCTATTTGATTTAAAAAGGAAATAAGTTCTAACTCAGCAAGACACCTAGTTATTATTGGGATTAACCTCTAATTTTCAACATTTTTTAACCAAAGAACTTAATTTATTTTCAATTTCATAATTTTTTTAAAGATTAGAATTAAGAGTTATTGACGACACTCAAATACCTGGTATACTCCGCTACCATTGATTGGAGAGATGGCCGAGTGGTCGAAGGCGCTCCCCTGCTAAGGGAGTATGGGAGAAATCCCATCGAGGGTTCGAATCCCTCTCTCTCCGCCAATCAATATGGCAATGCGCCCGTAGCTCAGTTGGATAGAGTATTTGGCTACGAACCAAAGGGTCGGAGGTTCGAATCCTTCCGGGCGCGCCACCTCACCTTGGTATATTGGGACTTTCCCATTTGCGGGGGCATTAATCAAGAACACAAAACCTTAACCCTTAACCGATAATTTTCAAAGTTTCTAAATCCGTAAGCACGACGTTGAATCAGCTTCATCTTCCGATGAAAGCCTTCTGTTATTCCATTTGATTAGTAAACCGCCACATTCAAGCTATTTCCATGTGCCTCGTGTCTTTTATAACCGATGTCTTCGGAATATTTTGTTACTTATGTCTCAATAAGGACACTAATAATCACTACTCCCTTTGTGTGCTTGCTCCTTTGCTTCTAAACTGCTCATTTGTCATAGCAATCCTTTTGAGGTCTAAGTCAAAGACTTATGCTATCCTTTAAAAATTAAAGGGCTAAAATTCCCATTATATGAAGCCATAAAAGTTAAGTGACTGCTAACGAAAACATTACGTACGCCTTAATATTAGGTTTACATAGCTAACTGCATTAACCCATTAATCCAAATATGAGTCAGACCATATGGAATGATAAACTTAATTAGAGGATTTAGGATTAAAATAAAATGACGATAACCCACAACACTATAATTGCAGCAGTTTTAGTCTTTATGAGCGCTATTGCCACTGCCTCCCCTACCCCTCCCACCCAGGGTGAGGGAAAAGCTCAGCTGATTAATAAACTTAGTTATTTTTCTGCTAGCTCAAAAGTTGATAATCAAGCTTCCCCTGGTTGTACCGTAGGACTAGATTGTCCTTTCTATACCGGCAAGCCTTTAATCATAAATGGACCGACTTATGTTGATCTAAATTTTGTAAAAGCAAGTTTAGGCCACGATACACCAACATTAATAGAGAGTGGAGTTCATAACAAGAAACTTATCCTTATTAATGAGTCAAGTAATTATAAAATTACCTATAACGTTAATGGCGTTCTTTGTGGTGGCACAGTGGGAGATACGGTGCAGTTTATGGCTACGGTTGGATTCCAAAACCCCCAGCCCACAGAGGCTAGTAAATTTAGTCCAATATCTACAGCGACGATTATTAATCAAGCAGACACCACTAATAACATTGGCATAAGTGGTGCAGCGAATGCTGGTGGTCAAGTGATACTTAATCTGCCCCAAGGTACTAAGCTATGGTTAACTTATGCTTTATTAGGTTATAACATTGAAAATAAAAATTCTCCGCCGAAATTTTATAATAATGGAGATAATTCTCCCTGTACCTTCGGAGGTTTTTCCTCCTATATAATGGTAGAAAAATTGAATTGAGAACTTTTGTTATTATTTTGATGAGTATACGGTTTCATAACAGGAATCATAGTCAACAGCAATATACTTCCACTGTCTGCTTTAGTAAGTGAAAATTTATGGTTCGCGCTCGCAAAATAACAATAAAGCTAGTGTGCAGCCAAGGGTGGAGATTCGACCCCCTCTGGGCACGCACTAGATCCTAATTTATGACATTTACTATTGCCGTTATTATTTATATCAACTCATATTGTTGGTATCGATCTTAATTACTCATGTTACGCACGGTCAATTTTAAGCTGCCATATTTTTAAGCTCCTGCCAAGCAATCTGGTTCGCTCTAAGAATCAATTTGTACTTAATAGCAAAGTGATTTAAATGAGTTTT
>NZ_RZGQ01000130.1 GCF_003989735.1 Legionella sp. km772
CATCATACTATCAAAGTTCCTATCGCGGGAGAGGGGGTAGATCGAAGTGAAATTAAAAAATCTGTGACCAATTCAAAATAAAATCTTGTCTATAAAAACTTCAGGGACGTTGCCTAATATTATTTAAGATGTGATCCAAATATCCACCATTGATTCCGACAACGATAGCCGGTAATAAATGCTGTTCCCCTAAATAAGCCATCGCTTTTTGATAATCACTGCATTCTTGATCGTCAGCTATTAAGAAATCTTGTTCCTTTAAGAGCCTGGGATGAACAGAATCGAGATCTCCAATGATTAAGGTGGGTTTTATATGGCGTTTAAACAAACTATTGGCAGCGCCGTCCGCAGCGATAATAGGTAAATTAAGTTTGGCAAAAAAGGAGCTATCGGGTAAGTCACCATTTAAACATAGAATAGCGTGATAACCAGTAAAATTAATTAAATCATGCATCTTTGCTTTAAACCTATATTCGACTTTTTTCCATCTCGCTTGGGGTGTCTCTAATAAATGGCACAGCTTTTATTAGCGCTTTGGACTAAGTTTATCCCTGTGGCATACCTGTATTCGAGGAGAGCATTTCCAGCAGCCTCGCGCATCGCGGAGAGAGGCCAAGTTATTATTTTATTATAGGCCTTCCTCCGAGCTAAAGCATGGTGGTGCATAAAGAGCAGCTAAGCACTTCTTTTTCTGCTAAACATAATGCTTATTTGCCAATGAGGTTTAAAAATTCCATTCTGCTGCTCGGATTATTTTTTAGTTCCCCTAACATTACCGAGGTGGTCATCACTGAGTTTTGCTTTTCTACACCACGCATCATCATACAAAGATGTTTGGCTTCAACAATTACTGCTACACCACGAGCCCCGGTAATTTCTTGCAGACATTGAGCAATTTCACCGGTTAAACGTTCTTGAATTTGTAACCGTCGAGCAAAGAAGTCCACTATGCGGGCGATTTTTGACAGGCCAATAACTTTTTGATTAGGTAAGTAGCCTACATGGCATTTCCCTATGAACGGTAAAAGATGGTGTTCACACATAGAATAAAGCTCTATGTCTTTAGTGATCACCATCTCATTCATATCAGATTCGAATAGGGCACCATTAATAATTTCATCAAGGCTTTCATGATAACCTTTCGTTAAATAACGCATGGCGTTGGCGGCACGTAATGGGGTATCTCTTAGTCCTTCTCGGCTAACATCTTCCCCTAATTCTTTTAGCAAATCTGTAAATAGTTGTTCCATAGCAAACGAATCCTAACCTGGCGGCCAAGTCATTTGACGTCCGCCCAGTACATGTAAATGAATGTGGTAAACTTCCTGCCCGCCACCAGAATTAATATTAAAAACTAAGCGATAGCCTTGTTCACTGAGCCCTTCTGCTTTAGCTAATTGCTTAGCGCAAAGAATCATGGAACCCAAGAGGCTCGCATCATTATTCTGCACGTCGTTTAGAGTAGCAATATGACGTTTAGGTATCACCAGTAAATGAGTTGGCGCTTGTGGTTTAATATCACGAAAAGCCATAATATCTGCATCTTCAAAAATTACCGAAGCAGGTATTTTGCCTTGAGCAATTTTACAGAACAAACAGTCCATTGAGTGTTTACCGGTTAAAAATTAAAAAACTATTATATACCGAAGATAACCATAAATGCTATTTTTGCTCCCCACCTTCATGTTCACTAAGTTATTACACCTTCTCTTTGCCTTTTAAGATGATTTTCCGCATAATAGACGTTTTTTATTAGGATAAAGGTGCATAATGAGTTTAATGCAAATTAAAAGTGGCCGTGACATACCCAACGAGATTAATGTTATCATTGAAATTCCTATGCATGGCGAACCTGTTAAATATGAAGTAGATAAGGAAACTGGAGTTTTGTTTGTAGATCGTTTTATGGCTACGGCTATGTTTTATCCAACTAATTATGGCTATATTCCTAATACTTTATCGGAAGATGGCGATCCTGTGGATGTATTAGTCGTAACTCCAGTACCTTTAATCAATGGTGCAGTTATCCCTTGCAGGGTTGTAGGAATGTTAAAAATGACTGATGAGTCAGGCATTGATGCAAAATTACTCGCTGTACCTACTTCCAAAGTGAGTAAATTGTATAATTCCGTAGAAACCTACAAAGATTTACCGCAGCACTTACTCTCTTCCTTGGAACATTTTTTTAGTCATTATAAGGATCTAGAAGAAGGTAAATGGGTGAAAATTGAGGGTTGGGTTGGTGTCGAAGAAGCTAAACAAGAAGTGTTGTCTTGTGTTGAGCGATTTAATAAACAATAATTTTACCTGTATTAAAACTGCCCCGCTGGGCGGTTTTAATACCTAAACTCCTGTACTTTTGCACAAAAAAATTAAGGATATTCCGTGCAGCTCCATCTCACCCCTTTGTTGCTTATATTAATTTTTTTAATTGCATTATCGGCTTTTTTTTCTGGCTCAGAGATAGGCATGATGTCTATCAATCGCTACAAATTAAAACATTTGGTAAAAAAAAATAACAAGCAGGCTATTCGCGTAAACCAAATGTTAGCGCGGCCTGATAAACTGCTCAGTGTGGTACTCATTGGCAATACCTTAGCTAATATTGTTGCTTCAACTATTGCAACCTTAATAGGACAACATTTTTATGGGGATTTGGGGGTGGCCATTGCTACGGTTTTGTTAACTGTACTGGTCTTAGTTTTTGCTGAAATGACACCCAAAACCCTGGCGGCTATTTATCCTCAACAAGTTGCATTCCTCTGCTCTCTCCCCTTAAAAATAATGCAGGGTTTGTTCGCGCCTTTAGTGCATGTCATTAGTTTTACCTCGAATGCTATCTTGCGTGTTTTTGGAATTTCGATTGACCGTATTCAAAAAGAAGCGCTTACTGGCGAAGAGTTACGCTCAGTAGTTCACGAAGCCGGTGGCTTGTTACCTGTAGAACATAAAAGTATGTTAATTAGTTTACTCGATTTAGAACAGGCTACAGTAGAAGATATTATGGTGCCTAAATCGGAGATTGTCGGTATCGATTTAGATCAGCCTTGGCAACAAATGCTTGAGCAACTTGAAACAGCGCAACACACCCGCCTGCCTATCTATCGGGGTTCTATTGATCACATAGAAGGGATGATCCACGTTCGAAATGTATTAAATCTTGCTTTAGAAGATAAACTTGATTTAGACAGCTTTTTAAATACTGCGGATGCACCCTATTTTATTCCGGAAGCGACCCCTTTAAATATTCAAATTTTAAATTTTAGAAAAATGAAGCGGCGGAGCTGTTTTGTGGTTGACGAGTATGGCGATATTTTGGGCTTGGTAACCATGGAGGATATCCTGGAGGAAATTGTTGGCGAGTTCACTACCGATATTGCTGCTTTCAGTCGTGATATTACCCATGAAGAAGAAGGCACCGTCATTATTGACGCAGGACTAACCTTACGGCATTTAAATAGAATGATGGGATGGAATCTTCCTTTAATTGGACCGCGCACTTTAAGTGGCTTAATTATTGAGTATTTAGGGTATATTCCGCCTGCTGATTCCTGTTTAATGATTGAAAATTATCAGATCGAAATATTAAGGGTAAGTGATAACACTATAAAAAGTGTACGCATCATTAAAGTGAATAAAAAGAGAAAATAAAGAGGAGGTGTAACTTCTGTCCTTTCTCTGTCTTGTAACTCTGCAGGCCCAATCATTTTAATGGCAATGAATCTTGATGAACTGGCTTACTTGCTGATAAAAATCATGCGCCTCCCATAAATTATTATGCCCATAACCGGGAAAACTTATCATCTGCTTAGGCTCTATTGCCGCTTTGAACAATGTTAGACCTTCAGCATAAGGGACAACTGTGTCCTGGGTACCATGTAAGATGAGCAAAGGAGTTTTTATTTTTTTTATACGTGATAAAGAATCAAATTTATCCCAGGGACTCAATAAGAGCCATGGATAGTTACGCCGTGCCAAACTCGTTAATGAGCTAAAGGGAGATTGTAATATTAAGGCACAAGAGGAATGTTCACTGGCTAATTGACTCGCTACTCCTGTACCCAGTGACTCTCCATATAAAACCAACTCAGTAGGTTTAACTCCTTGCTCACTTAAGAATCTAAGCGCCGCCTGGCCATCTTTATAAAAACCTTGTTCGCTTGGACTACCTTTATTACCACCATAGCCGCGATAATCAAATAATAAAAATCCGTAACCTGCGTTAATAAATTGTCGCGCTAATGCCATTCTATGACCGAGGTTACCGGCATTTCCGTGAAAAAAAAGAATGGTAGGGCGATGTTTTGGCGCGGCTTTATACCAGGCGTTTAAACTTAAATTATCTGCTGTATGCAATTGAATCACGCTAAGATCGGTTGCAGCAAAATCCTGGGGCAGAGGTCTAATCGGTGAGGGAAAATAAATTAAATGTCTTTGCATGAAATAAATGAACGCAGACAAGAGTATAAATAAGAGGATGCCTACTTTAATAATTTGGGTTAAGAGGTTCATTTAAATCCCTTTATTGTTGGTTGTTCTATAAATTCCGATCTAACACAAGGCAGTTTGTTCTCTTGTTTTTCTTAAGCTTTTTTATCATATTAACTTGTATTACACTATATCGCTTTGTAAGTGGTTCAAAAAGAGAAAGTGGAGTTCCAAGACGTGATAAGTATAAAATCAGCAGTTATTATTATTCCAACTTACAATGAAGCCCTATGCATTAAAAAAACCATTCAGGAAGTATTTCAGGCATTAGCCACTACTGATTTTACTAGTCATATCTTAGTCTTCGACAGCTGTTCAACTGATAATACACAGAATATTGTAAGGGATTTGCAAAATTCTTATCCTAATTTGCACTTACAAACAGAAGCCCAAAAGACCGGCTTAGGTTCTGCTTATTTACAAGCGATGCATTATGCTGTAAATGAATTACATGCCGATGTTGTAGTCGAGTTTGACGCGGATTTATCCCATCAACCTCGTTATTTACCCGAAATGATAAACAAACTCCGTTCTGATGATGTGGTCGTGGGAAGTCGCTATGTGAAAGGGGGGAGTATTCCACCCAACTGGGGCTGGCATCGTAAATTTTTATCGGTATTAGGTAATCTAGTTGCTCGTTGTGCCTTAACTCGAAAATATAAAGATTTTACGAGTGGGTTTAGAGCCACCCGTCGTTCGCTACTTAAAGAGGTTTTACCCAAACAGTTTATTTCCAATCATTATGCTTACAAACTTGAGTTATTATGGCGCCTGCACCAGGCAAAAGCGAAAATTGTGGAATACCCCATTGAGTTTATCGATAGAGAGCAAGGGCAAAGTAAATTGCCTGCAAACAGCATTATTGATTCCTTACGCGTTTTAGGAATCCTGCGTTATCGTGAGTTGTATTCTTATTTTGGCATGTGCGCAGTGGGACTTGTTGGATTGAGCATCCAATGTCTTATTTATAATTTGTTACGTTTAAAATGCTCTCCTTTTTTTGCCGCCCAAATCGCAGTAAGTATCGCTATTCTCAATAATTTTATTTTAAATAATCAGTTCACTTTTAAAAGGCGAGTTATAAACAATCAACTTAGATCGGCGGCTTTTTTTATTGCCTACTCCATTTTAATGATTGTTTTTCAAAGCACCTGGGTGCAATGGGGCGTGGAATATTTAGGTGCGGGTTATGTTAAAGAAAATCTAATTGTCGCTACGGGCATTTTGGTAGGTTCTGTGCTTAATTATCTTTTTTATTCTCGTATTGTTTGGCGAAAAAAAGAGTCTCTTGCTACTTAATGGCCCACTTAATGCGATCTAAATCGAGCCTTCTTTCCGCCAGGTTAATGAAATCCCTCGAATTCTTACTTTGCAGATTGAACGGTATCCCTGTTTATCCGATCACGGTTCAGTTCTAATCTTTCATTTGCGCAATCTGATAATAATAAGGAATATTTCTAAGATGTTGTCCTTGCCCTTGTGACCATACGTATTTAATTTGGGACTTTGTGCGCAGGTGTTTGGTAACTTCTGGATCACCAAAGCGCCAAGCTTCTTTAGAAACAAGAATTAATTGCGTATCTGCTAAAGGCTGGTTATTGGACCAATAACGATACATTAAACTTTCCTTATTAAAAATATGGGCGCCTAGAGAAGGATAGTATTTATTAATAAGTCCTTTTTTAAATAATAATTGTTGATAAAAAGCTAATTCACTGTTGATGGGGTAATTATCTAAGGGGACGAACACTACCGGCTTATGACTTTTTTGTTCTTCATTGGCGGCTATAGTCGTGAGTTGTTGGATTAAATTATCCCAGGCAATGACTTTGATGAGAACTTTTTGTTGGATAAAATTGTTCTTATTGAAGCTAATCGTTAGTAAAACGCCGCTATACAAGAGCAGCAAAAAACTACATCCGATAAACCATAAAGTCTTTTTTAATGGATTATGCACAATCAGCAAAGAAAGCCAAGGAAGCAAGGCTAAAAATAAGGGGCCAGGCCAGTTAAAGTTTACACCATGATTTAAGCTATAAACAGCAAAAAATAAAAGAGGGGTAAAAGTGAAGTATTGCAGGAATCTTTTCTTATCCTCACCTATGTTAATTGACGAGGGCGATTTTTTAGCAAGATCTATAAGTCCCCAAACCCCCATCGGAGTAATAAAAAATAAAACTATCCACCCCAAATGGTGAATGTTTATTGACGTCGTTGAGTTAAATCGTCGTGTACTTTGAAAAATGAACGAAACCCACTCATGTTGTGCATTCCAATATAGTACGGGAGAAAAGACTAAAAAAGCGAGGAGTAAGCCTAGATAGGGTTCTTTACGTTTAAGCCAAAAGCGTGATTTAGCATGACAAAGCACATAAACAAAAGCGCTTAGGGCAACTAAACCCATGGTATATTTAGAAAGAAGGCCTAGACCTAAACTTATACCCGCACTATACCAAGCTTGCGCTTCTTCTAAGATTAACGCCCGGTAGAGAAAATAAAGACATGCTGACCAAGATGCAATTAAGGGGACATCAGGGGTTATCACAATAGATTGGAAAAAGAAAAAGGGAATAGTGGCCAAGATGAAAATAGCATAACGTCCCGAGTGCTTCTCAATTAACTCACCTAATTGGTAAGCAAAAAAACTGCTAATAAACCAACAAAATAAGCTAGCGGCTCGCACACTAAACTCATGAGAGCCGAATAAACTGGTAAAGCCCTTAATCAGTAAAGCGACCATAGGGGGATGATCTAAATAACTCCAATCTAGATGCTGGGAGTAGTTCCAATAATAGGCCTCCTCCACCAAGAGGCAAGCTTGGGTCATGCAAATTAAATGCAGAATTAGGGAAAAGCTCAGAATAACTAAGAAAACGAGTTGATTAGCCTCTGGTTTGTGCAACAATCCATTAACGGTATAAACTATTTTTTTCATTCGTAAAAAATTCAATAATTAATGCTGCAGTATATTTAAATTAGTTTTTTAAACAAGTTTTGTTTAAGATCTTCCTGATCATCAATGGACTTCTCTGTTTAATCCCCCTTAATTAGAAGTCATTATGAAAACAAAAAAGTCAGTTTGTTAATGTTTTCTTAATCTTCCCTTAATATTTCTTAAGTACTATAGGATTATTTTCAATAATAGTCGGGGGCACTATGCCATTTAATATAGAATTATCAAGAAGCGAACCCTTTGTTAAATTCTCATGTTACGCACGGTCAATTTTAAGCTGCCATATTTTTAAGCTCCTGCCAAGCAATCTGGTTCGCTCTAAGAATCAATTTGTACTTAATAGCAAAGTGATTTAAATGAGTTTTTATCT
>NZ_RZGQ01000131.1 GCF_003989735.1 Legionella sp. km772
AAACTCATTTAAATCACTTTGCTATTAAGTACAAATTGATTCTTAGAGCGAACCAGATTGCTTGGCAGGAGCTTAAAAATATGGCAGCTTAAAATTGACCGTGCGTAACATGAGTAATAATGGTTTTGGCATTAGCCAGTGCTATTCCTTCTGATTCAAACGATTGCTCTAATTCAGCAAGTCGTCGAATGCTGGTTTTATAACTAGAAAGTCCTTCATAAGCGCCTACAAACCAACTCAAGGACATATTGACTTGGGTAAAAGCCATACTAATTTGCATAAGTTGTCCAATTTCAATGAGACCTGCGAAATACAGTGGGGCGGCAAGCACAGTAGGCAAGACTTGGGCCATTTGCATATAAAAATTTTGAAATCCAACTAGCTTCGTTTGCGTATTTAATTTTTGAAGGGCAGTGTTGTTGATATCGTTAATTTTATTTTGGATTGCCGTTTTATAATAATGTTCAGCATGCTCTTCAGCAATATTTTCCGCATCATCATTCAGTTCAGCTAGGGATTGACGAAAATCAGCTTCAGCTCGTTCGGCATTTTTATTGGTTTCTGCGAGGGATTTACCTATAAAGTGGGTAATACCGGTTGCGACTATGGCTGTAATTAAGGCCACCCAAAATAGATAACCAGGAATAACGATATTAAGTCCTAAAAGGCTTAACGATAAAGGACCACCAACTACCCATAAAGTACTGGCAAAGGCAGCTAAACCAAGAACCGCTTGTAACAGGGTGCTTCCTAAGTTAAGTGTTAACTCGACAAAGGATTTACTGTCCTCTTGAATGCGTTGGGCAATGTTGTCAATTTCATTAGAAAAACGTTTTAAATCAAGGTAATTGTTTTCACTATGAAACAATTCATCGATGAGTTTATTAGTAAGCCAGTTGCGCCAAAGTATGGATAATTTTCCCAGCAAATAGTCTTTAATAACATAAACCCCCACATAAGCGCTTACTAATAAAGAAAATTGTCCCATGCTGACAAGGAAAGCCCCCCAGGCCTTTGTGGTTAATATGGCCCAAAATCCAGCCGACCACCAACTTAAGGCAGTCATTAAAGCCACAAGTCCTGTTATTGATATAATTGTCCCAATTAGCAATAACCAGGCTAATGCCTTTTCATCGGAATTAACAAAATAATCCTTAATTAAGTTGAAGGTCTTGTTTCCTGATTTGGTTAAAGGGTTCTTTGTCGCTTTATCTAGCATAGGATTATCATCATCTCTCAATTAATGGTGTCTATTATTGTTTTTTTGAGCAAAAAGTCAATAAAAGGTAAAAAAAACAAAGAAAATGATCTGTATGGGTAAATTTTGAATTATTGGGGCGTAAAACGTTAAATACGGCTATAAATGCTTAGTTATTTGAGGTAATATGCTAAAAACCAATTAAATTGAGTTATTTTTGGACTATTGGTCTTGAGCTTACTCGTATCTTCTTAGTAAAACCTGATGCGCTGCGAACAGTGAGAGTAGTCTTTTTTTGTTAGGAGCATGTAGAGGTTTGCTAGTCCTATTAATTTTTTAAGGATGAAAAATTGTCAACTATAAATAAAATGGGTGCGATTATAGCGCTCAATTCTTTAATGCTTTCCCCAAATTTTGCTGCAATAAAAAAAAATGAACTAGGGAAAGATGAGGTAGACAAGACGCGTCATTGGCGGTGGACTGCAACTCTTTCTGGAGGGGCAGCTTTTAGTGACAGCGTTGGTCGTTCGCAATTTATTCCCATCGTTAATCCGATTGAAGATGAGTTTTTTAACTATGCCGCAGCTCAATCTAATCAAACAGAATTTCTGTGGGGTGTCTCTTTGGCTATGGAGTTTGGTTTAAATCAAAATTGGCTGTTACAATCAGGATTTAGCTACTATCAACCCACTTTATTTCATCCTCAAGGAATGGTGGCCCAAGGGATCGATGCCTTATCGGTTGACAATTTTTCCTACCAATATGAAATTCAAGCTCGGCAAGTTTTATTCGAGAATAAACTTCTTTATAACCTAAGTTATAAAGCCGGCGCTTTTCATCCCTACGCTTCAGTGGGTATAGGCCTTGGTATAAACTCTTCGAGCAATTACCGCGTTAATATCACGCCGCCTTTCACTACCTTTAGTAATCAGTTTACTAATGGGTCGGACTCGGCTTTTTCTTACCGAGTAGGTTTGGGGGTTGATTATGATTTAACGACCAAACTGCGTATTGGTATTGGTTATCGATTTGCAGATTTTGGGAAAACGAAGCTTGGAAATGCGTTTATTGATCAGGTACCGACATTCAATAATTTATCGCAAGCTCATCTTTATACTAATGAAGTTTTGGGACAATTTACTTTTTTAATTTAAAAAGACAGCTAACTATTAGCTTGGAGTAACCTTATTTAAAGGATTAGCAATGAAATATTATTATTCAATTGGCTTTTTGGGCTTTTTTGCTGCAATAAGCAGTTATGCCACCCCGTTTATTCTGCTTCCTCAAGGCACTCTACCCACTGCGGTTAGTCCGGGTGCAAGTGTGTATGCTTCCTATACAGTTACTAATAATACCTTAAGCGTTCGGAAAGGCAATTTTGTTAAGTGGCTCCCCCCACATGTAACCCAAGTAATAGAGCCAACGGATGCAACCGTTTGTAAACGCATTTTTAATTTAGGACCCCATGGGGCAATTAACCAAAGCTGCACCTTAAAATTAAAAATATCAGGTGCTGTCAATCGTAATGATGCTAATCCCCAACATCATTTATTTGTTTGTTTTCCTGGGGGTAAAACTTGCGCTGGACCCACTCCAGCACACTCCTTAAATGTAATTAGTGGCAGTGCTGCAGCTACTAGTCTTTCTACCGCTGTAGGCCTTTACCAAATTGGAATTATTACCGCTCCTCTGGCTTATATCAGTAGCAATGATGGAGCAACTTGGTCAGCCTCAGTGCCTCCTAACACGGGACTTGATGGCGGTGCTGTCCTTTTCGGGGTCGGATGTAATGGAAAATTATGTTCTACTGTCGGTTCTTATGGCGATAATATGGGGAATGAGCTGCCTATAGCTTACTCCAGTGCCGATGGTGGAGTTACGTGGTCTGAGCCTTATAAGTTTTCTTTGCAAGGCATACCTCTGGTCCCTAATACGGAAATTCAAACGGTGGCTATTAGTTGTTCCGGTAGTAATTGCTCAACAGTGGGCAGCTACCAAGATAATGCTCAACTTCATCAACCTCTAACTTATTCGAGTTCAGATTCGGGCGTCACGTGGTCCAAACCTTATTTCCCTTCCACAGTAGGTTTCCCTGCCAATCACTCGCGGTTTTTAGGAACTGTAAGTTGCACGGGGACAATTTGTGTAGCGGGTGGTTTTTATGATGACGCATTAGGTGATCGCCAGCCCTTATTTTATCGCAGCACCAATAATGGGGTAAGCTGGTCAGCTCCAATTTTTCCTCCCAAAACAGGAATGCCTACCGGTTATGTTGGTGGCGCTAAAATTGTGGGACTAAGTTGCGCAGGGACTAATTGTACTGCGGTGGGTGTGGTTGAGGATCCTATCCAACCTAGTAGAACCATACCTTTTAGTTATGTCAGTACGGATGGCGGTTTATCCTGGTCCTCGGTGCATTTATTTTCTTTAGCCGGATTGCCTGCAGGAAATAAAGGAAGTTATATGAATGGGGTAAGCTGTGTAGATAATCAATGCACTGCGGTTGGTTATTATAGAGAAGCCTCTAATGCGCAGCATGCTGTGTATTATACAAGTACCAACCGGGGTGCTACTTGGTCCACGGTGTCATTTCCTCCTACAACAGGCCTTCCTTCCAGTGCCGACTCACAATTAATTAGCATATCCTGCATTAATAATGTTTGTTCAGCGGTAGGCGGCTATGTTGCGACAGGTACTTATTTTCCTTTAACCTATCAAAGTGTTAACGGTACTAATTGGACTCTATATTTGCCTAGCTTGCTTGCTATTCCTGGTGCAATTTCAGGGCAACTGCTTGGCGTGGGTGGATCACAAAGTGGTATTTTATTCACTTAGTTGAGTACTTACAGGGAGACTTTAGGGTCTCCCGAACGTTTATAAGTATCAGGCATTAGCTAGTGCTTCTCAATTTTTAAAAAATGGCAAAATAGAACACAGCCCCATCCAATTGCGCCTCCCAATACCACATGTGAAAAGCGTTCAAAGGCGATGGATTTAGAGTGGGTGATGAGCATCACTGCAGTGGTTACAAAGATACAGCGTAGAGTATAAGCAAGCACATAACGCCGAAAGGCTACTAAGGTTAAAAAAAGACAAGTAGTGGTTAAGGTTAAATCGAATCGTGTTGAGGGAATAACACATTGTCCCAAGAAGATACCAATTGGCACGCCTATAGAAACACCTAATAGCCGTTGTTGAAACTTCTGTGGAGTGGTATTAATATCGCCAGTAATTACACTGCCAACCCCCCAAATCATCCATTGTCCATTATCTAATGGAAGGTACTCCACCAGACAAGCCGAAATACTAACCCCCATTGCCATCGCAAACATACTTTCTAAATAAGGTTTTTTTTCACCAAAATCAGCTAAATACGCCAGTTTTGCTATGGGAATGCTTGCTCCTTGTTGCCAGTTTTTTATCTGTTTAAAAACAGTGAGTAAAAAAACGGGAAATAAAGCGCTCAGCAAATAGGGCAAAAAAATCAAGGCCTCTCGCCAATTAATAAGGTGTGGGGTTTTTGCGCTAAATTCAATCGATAAAATAATGGCAGGAATAAAAATCCATGTACCTAAAGGGCGCAAATGCTCTCCTTTGCTTATTAACCAAATAAACGCCATAGCAGCAAGGGTACTTAGCATAATAAAGGCTAGGGGGTAGGCGTGAGTGAAAAAAAGGAAATAAAAAAGAATAGTGACAGCAAGCCCATGAAGCACAGTACCTACAATAGTCGTTTGAATTTTTTCCTCAACAATCAATGCAGACATGGTTAGCACAGATACTTCTAACCAATAAGAATTTTGGGTCCACATAAAGAGGATGGAACTAGGTAAAAGGACCAGAAACCCACGCAGTAGCATCCATCCTCTGATTTCATTTTTTAACCAATGGATGCTTTTAATAAAATGCTGCATTATAAATTGTTTAAATCATCGAGGTGAATAATTTTTGCGATTTTACTAAGTAAATTAATAGAGAGTTGATGCTCATCTAAATCACCTGCAGCGCAGAGATCTTCAATGATGTTTACTTGATAATCTCGATCATGGGCATCACGTGCAGTGCTTTGGACTGCCCACGAGGTGCTTACACCAGCAAGAAGTACTCGTTCAATTTGATTCGCTCTTAAGGCTGCATCAAGATTAGTACCGTAAAAGGCACTTACCCTGGGTTTAATGATGCATAAGCAATTATGAGTATGCAAATCGGGATGGAAGGCAGTACCTGCAGCATTAAGGTTCAAAGCACCTAATTCGTGGACCTTGCCAAACATCGGTGAGTTTTTGGGTTGATCAAGATAATGTTCGTTAAATCCTACTTTTACTAAAATCGGTAACCAGTTTTTTTCATGGGCAATAGCCAAGGCTTGGTTGGCCTTGAGAATAATTTGACGTTCTGAAGCTTGAGCTGCACAGCGAGCTATTTTTCCCCTAGGATGCATAATATCAATAATATAATCTAAACCAATAAATGCGGTACTCATCTTTTGCTCCTCTCATCAAAGCTAATAAGAATAGTTTAGATTTAAAGTTAAACGGACACAATTAATTATATAGTCCTATAGCGATTATTATTCTTACCCTTTATACCTCTTGCCCCAATTATTGTGCTTGTTTTTGCCATACTAAATCAATAATTGCCCCTACATTTTTTAAACGCTGGATCTCTTGTAAGTCAAATTTAATTTGAAATTCATTTTGAATCGCTATTAAGAGATTAATATGATGGAGTGAATCCCAGCTTGCAAGATTATTTGAGCTCATCTCGTTGTAGATAACTAAAGACGGCTCATCAAAAATATCCCGGAAAACTTCCTGAGTTTTTTTAACGATAGTTTCACGATTCATTGGTTAATCCTTATATGATGGCTTTGCGAGCGATAATCATTTAGGTCTAATTCCCAAACGGAATATGTAATTAAATTTTGCTTCAAAGTAAAGCCGAAATCTTGGTATAAATCCGCGACGACACTATTTTTAGGCGTAGGATAGTAATAGCCAATAAGCCTAATAACCCCCAAAGAGTGGCATTGTTTGACCAGGGTATCGAGCATGGCCTGTTCCATTGTTCTGTTAAAAACCCGGCAACTCATTAACCAGGAATCAATATGACATTCCTTATTTTCAATTCTTGCGATAAGTGCTGCAATCAGACCATGATCACCATAAAGATCGGCTAGGCGCCCATATAAATTAAGATAATTGGGATTGGTGGAAATACGTTCTATTTCAGTTAAAGTAAAAAGTTTATTGGTTAAGTTAAATTGATGGGTCTTGTTTATTAATTGGGTGATTCGTGGCCAATAGGGTGCTGAAAAAGGATGGATCTCTGCTGTCATGCTCAAACTATCTAGATAAGCGCCGTAATCGGGATAGTGTTTTTCATCTTGGCTTTTGGCTAATCTGCGCTGATAAAAATCATGGCGATTAAGGTCTTCAATGGAAAGACCAGCAGTTTCAAAATAATAATTTCTATCAATATGCTCAATAAAATTAATAGCATTACTACCGATATTTGGCACTCTAACTTCAGGATGGCTATCAGCAATGAGCTGACGTTCGGCAGGATTATCATCAATAAAGACCAGGCTATCTAAGTGGAGATTTAAAGAGTTAGCTATTTGGGCCAAATTCTTATCCTTAGGCTCCCAATTGGCGGTGAATGTGGCAAAATCGTCCTCTGTTAACACCGTGTCTGGATGTTTAAAGCCCGCTTTTGCTTGCTCCACGTTATTTTTGGAACACACAGCTAAAATAATCCCCCGCTCCTTTAATAGCTTAAGATAGTGTTGGAACTCAGTATAGACTTCGGCTTCGGCAGAGTCCGAACCAAGCGCTATCCCCTCTATGCCTTCTTCACCTATTTGATTTCCCCAGCAAGTATTATCTAAATCTAATACCAGAGCTTTTTTGGCTATCCCTAATAAGCTACCAATAAGCGCTGCAAGACTTTGGGCTAGATAGGGAATTGCTTCATAACTAAGCGCATAACGTGCTGAATACCAGAGCTGTTTGTCAAACCATTGATTGAGCCCCAAACTTGCCGCTAAATAATTTATGTCATGGATATATAGGTTACTTCGCTTTTGAGCTTGGTCGGAAAAAAAGCCATTTAAGCGGTTGATGTAATTAATACGCCCATGAGGATCGGAATTATCTAAATTCCCAAGAATGCGGTATTGAGGATAATCAAAATTATTCTGAATAATTGGGCAGTTGTAGTGAAGGAGTGAGGACCAAATATGGGTATAACGTTGTTCTTCATGTTGCAGAAGGGAGCTAATTTCTTCTGGAGTCTCCTTTAGACGAGGATAGCGCGTAATATTTTTGTGGGTGGTATGAAGGTAAATAATATCGGGTTTAAAATCCTCTAAAGCCTTATTTTCAAAAACTGCTTCTTCATAATACTTATTAAAAGCAGACTCATAAAATACTGGTTTTATTCCTAAATTTAAAAGAAAGAGCTCTATTAGCTAGGTCCGGGGATCTGGAACAAAATTCAGGAAAAATAAGAGCTATTCCCGGTTTGTTAGTTCATTCACCTTACTCTCAGAATGGCTTATCCACAAGTCCATAGGCCAGGAGAGCTT
>NZ_RZGQ01000132.1 GCF_003989735.1 Legionella sp. km772
AGATAAAAACTCATTTAAATCACTTTGCTATTAAGTACAAATTGATTCTTAGAGCGAACCAGATTGCTTGGCAGGAGCTTAAAAATATGGCAGCTTAAAATTGACCGTGCGTAACATGAGTAATAATAAGTTGGTAATTAGGAAGTTTAGTTAATTCCTGACTTTCTTGAATGGTAAATAATTCTATATCAATTCGAACTAAATCGTTGAAACTAGGTATAAGCTTCACTATTGCAGCGCTCGCGGAAGTAGGCTGGATATAGGCTTCTTGATTCCCCCGAAACCCCATAAATTTATCGCTTTTAATCAGCTGTTTTGCCCAAAGATAAGACAAACCATAACAAAAACCATTTTCTAAACCAAGTCCAGGAATTAAGATTTGATTACAATGCACTACTACGCGCCCGCCAAGCTCACGGCATTTTTGATTATGCCGATAAGCTTGCATATTAACACCATGCTCAAGCACAGCCGCTTGTAATGCGGTTGTTTTTATCGTCGTTAGTTGACAACCCAAGGCGAGGTATTTCAATGCTCTGCCCAAAGCCTTATCACCATTCACAAGGGCCAATGCTTGTTGCTTTTCAATGTCCATTTCTAATTCTAGTAAGGAATAATCCGAGAAATGGGAGGGGTTTTTTTTCGGCTTATAACTTGCCTTTAAGCGCAACAAAAGAATTAGTTCATTAAACTGCTTACTGTATTCGTCTTTCAAAACACCTTGTTCTAAATGGTCCTCCAGTAAGGCGATAAGCAAAGGATCATCGTTGAGTAATAACTCATAAAGGGTGTTAAGAAAATCAGCGCCAGGTCTAAGAAAGTGCCTAAGTTTTGCCGCGGATAAGAAGTGTAAAAACTCATCCTTTTTCTTTTGATAGAGTGCAGCAAAATCACCACTTAAGCACTCATTAAGACATTCTAGGCGGGCTTCTATTTTTACAATTGCATTTTTACGGCGATAGGCTTTGAGGGGGGAAAAACCAATACTCATTTGGGCCAGTGATTTTAAACGCACTCCTAATTGTTCATGGAGAATTTTAAGACTCTCTTCCAAACAACGTGGTTCATGAGCCTTATGTTGTATAGCCATGATTTGCTTAACATAGCCATCCACAATAGCTCGATGTTCTGGCTTGAGCTGAATGAAATTTATTTCTTTAATAGCAGAAAAAACGCTTTTAATTAGCGGCATAAATATAATATATAAATCATTTTGTGCTTATTATAAACAAACAAGACGGGTATTTACTATCGAATTATCACTAATACAAATGCTAAGTTATTTAATCCGATGTTTCTTCCTTGCTTTATCGCAAATTTGCTAACGATAAGTATATAATAGTTCCCTTATTATTTGAGATAACTAGAGGAGCAGTAATGCGTGTATCCCAATGGTTTTTAGCAACGCAAAAAGAAACCCCTAATGATGCTGAAATTAAATCGCATCAACTCATGTTAAGAACAGGCATGATTCGCAAACTAGGCTCAGGCCTTTATACTTGGATGCCCTTGGGATTAAAAGTGTTACGCAAAGTAGAGCACATTGTGCGCGAAGAAATGAATAAAGCACAAGCCATGGAAGTATTAATGCCAGCAGTGCAACCTGCCGAACTTTGGCAAGAAACAGGGCGTTGGGAAACCTTTGGTGGTCAGCTTCTGAAAATGATCGACAGCAATAAAAGAGAATATTGCTATGGTCCAACCCATGAAGAAGTCATTACCGATATCATGCGTACTGAATTACAATCCTATAAGCAATTACCCGCTAATTTTTATCAAATCCAAACTAAATTCCGAGATGAAATTCGGCCTCGTTTTGGAGTGATGCGCGCCCGTGAATTCATCATGAAAGATGCCTACTCCTTTCATTTAAGCCTAGAGAGTTTACAACTAACCTACAAAGCCATGTATCAAGCGTATAGCCGTATTTTTGACCGCATGGGACTTAAATACCGGGCAGTAGAAGCAGATACTGGAGCCATTGGCGGTTCTGCATCACATGAGTTTCAAGTATTAGCAGACTCTGGTGAGGATTTAATTTTCTATAGTGATAAAAGTGATTACGCAGCGAATATTGAACAAGCGTCCAGTTTAAAACCAGAAAAAGCCCAAGATAAACCCAATGTTGCTATTCAGCTAGTTGATACACCTAATCAAAAAACCATTGCGGAAGTTACCCATTTTTTAAAAATTCCAGCTCATGAAACTGTAAAAACCTTGATTGTTAAAGGAAAAGAGCACCCCTTGGTAGCTTTAGTCCTAAAAGGTGATGACGAATTAAATGAGGTTAAAGCAATCAAACATCCTTTAGTTCATTCACCCTTAATTTTTATCGACGAAGAAAGTATTCTCAAAACGTTAAAAACACCGGTTGGCTCTTTAGGTCCAGTTAATCTTGCTATTCCAACCATTGTAGACCATCATGCTTTGGCCCTTCCCTCTTTTACTTGTGGTGCCAACGAAGCAGAGAAGCATTATATGCATGCCCAATGGGATAGGGATGTTAAAGACTATGACAGCTATGATTTACGTAATGTCAAAGAAGGCGATATAAGTCCAGATGGTCAAGGCACCCTTCATTCTTGCCGTGGTATTGAAGTCGGCCACGTATTCCAGTTAGGGGATAAATACGCCAAAGCGATGAATGCTGCAGTAATTAATGAGCAAGGACAACTACAAACGATGATGATGGGTTGTTATGGCCTGGGAATTACTCGGGTAGTAGCCGCAGCTATTGAACAGCATCATGATGAAAATGGTATTATTTGGCCACAAGCTATCGCCCCTTTTGAAGTAGTTATTATTCCAATTAATGGCCATAAATCGCAAACGGTTACTGAAAAAGCAAACGAGTTATATGAACAATTAACTCAACTTGGCCTCGATGTTCTTTTAGAAGACCGCAACGAACGTCCAGGCGTACTCTTTGCCGATCACGACTTAATTGGTATACCTCATCGAATTGTAGTAAGCGAACGGAATTTAGAACAATCTTGTGTAGAATACAAAGCCAGAGCGTCAGGAGAATCACAACAAGTACCCTTAGCCCAATGGCTGGAATTTGTTACTTCTCATTTAAAAATAGAAACTAAATAATTAGTTAATAAAAACCCATTTTAAGTTGAGTCATGATCCGGAAGGATTAAGCAAGGACTCAACTTAGCTCTCATAAAAGGTTGTTTTCTAAAGCCGCGAGCACTTGAGCTGCTTTAAAAAGAATAACCTTTTGTTTTTCTTGATCCATTTTATTCCAATTGAGATAGGCGTAATGAAGTCGGGGATTGCTTTGCAGCTTGTCTTGATGTTTTGCTATAAAATTCCAATAGAGAGAATTAAATGGACAAGCATTTACTCCTACCACGTCAGCAGGATTGTAAGCGCATGATTTACAAAAATTACTCATTTTTTGGATATACTTACCACTAGCAGCGTAGGGTTTACTACCCATAACACCGCCATCTGCATAAAGAGCCATTCCTAAAGTATTAGGCAACTCCACCCATTCAAAGGCATCAGCGTAGACTGCTAAATACCACTCACACACCTCTTCAGGCTTAAGACCAGCTAGGAGGGCAAAATTTCCTGTAATCATTAAACGTTGTATGTGATGTGAATAGGCCTCAACCTCTGTTTGGCGCACAACTTCTTTCATACAAAACATTTGCGTATCTTTACCCCAAAATAACAGAGGCAAAGGTTGAGATGCATTTAAATAATTTCTATTCCTATATTCCGGCATTAATAGCCAATAAATACCACGAACATACTCCCGCCATCCTAAAATTTGCCGAATAAAACCCTCCGTAGCATTTAAGGGTGCCAATTTTTGCGCATAAACCGCTTCTGCCATCCGACATAACTCCAGAGGCAATAAAAGCCCGGCATTGAGGTAGAAGGATAATTTGGAGTGGTATAAATTTACTTCATTAACACGCATGGCATCTTGGTAATCGCCAAAATACGCAAGGCAGTGCTCCATAAAATAGCTTGCCTCACAAAGAGCCTGCTCCCGGGTTACGGCAAAATTAAAAGGATACAAGTGACCAAAATGATTTTGAAATTCATTTTCAACCAAACTTAAGACATCAACTGTAAGCTCATCTTTGGGATGGATCAAACGATTAGGGAAATGTTCAATGTGGTTCGCATTTTTTCTATTTTGCTCATCATAATTCCAAGCTCCCCCCATCGGCTTCACTCTGTTTACTATGAGAACTTGATGCTTTTGACGCATCATGCGATAAAAATATTCCATTCGTAACTGTTTTTTACCCTTTGTCCACTGTGCGAATTCTTCGACAGAGCATAAAAACCGAGTATCTTCATGAATAAAGAGCGGTATGGACAATTTTTCTCCTAAGGTTTGCATTTTTTGATAAACACGCCATTCACCAGGATGAGTGAGATGTATCTCAGAAATACCCTCTTCAGCTATTGCTCGGTATAACTCTTTTTCAAAAGAACCGCCATTTTGAGCATCATGGTATTGAGTGTAACGTACTCGATAACCAAGTTCGGTTAAGCCTCGTGCAAAATGACGCATCGCGGCAAATAAAAAGGCAATCTTTTTAGGATGGTGGGCTACATAGGTAGCTTCTTCCTTTACTTCACACAAAAAAACCAGATCATGAGCTTTATCGATTAAGGCAAGAGAAGAAAGTGACTCACTCAATTGATCACCAAAAATAAAACATAATTTAGTCATCTTAATCCTAAATTACACTTTGAGTTTAGGACGAACTGAACTTAGCCCACCATCGATTGCCAACACTTGTCCAGTTACCCAACTATTTTCGGGGTTAAGAAAAAATAAAATGGCCTGAACTATATCATGTGGTTGACCAATACGACCCAATGCATGCATCGCAATTGATGCTTTAGCAGCTAGAGGATTCTTAATTAAGGTTTCAGTCAAAGGCGATTCAACCAGCCCCGGCGCCACTACATTGAAACGCAAATTAGCTGCAGCATAGGTAGCTGCAGCAGAGCGCGCTAAACCAATAATCCCTGCTTTAGCAGCAGCAATTGCCTCATGGTTAGGCAGACCAGTTAAGGCGGCGGCTGATGAAATAAGTACGACAGAACCGCCCTTGTTCATCGTTTTACCTGCTGCTCGTACAATGGCAAAAGCGGTGGTTAAAGAGGCATTAACTGTCTTTTGAAACTCATCAAAACTGGTTGTATGAGCATTTTTAAGTAATAAGGACCCTGCGCAATTGACAACCCCATCCAGGGTCCCCGCTTGTTCAAATACTGTTTCAACGGCAGAAAAATCTGACGCATCGAGAATAAAATCTGGTTTAATTTTATCGCTGCTTTGCGCTGTAGTGAGAATTTCATCCCCTCTGTTTTTTAAAGAATCAACCAAAAGCCTGCCAATCGCACTACTCGCAGCGATAATTAAATACCTAGCCATAAGCCCCCTATACCTTTTTTATAAAAAAGCCTACTATGAAGTAGACTCTTATCGACCGCAAGTATTTTTAGGAAATTATTAAGAACATGATTTTTAATGAATTAAATGCACTAACTATGCATAGGGCTATAATAGATGGATGTTATCGGGTTATCGTGCAACAAGAAGAGCTTAACCGAATTAATGTTTATCCCGTCGCTGATAGGGATACTGGTGATAATATGGCTTCCGTTTGCCTTGCGATCATTCAACATTCTGAAATAAGAACAAATATAACTTTAACCCTTGAGTCAATAGCACAGGCCGCGATTATAGGATCCCGCGGTAATTCTGGCATCATTTTTGGTCAATTTTTTATTGGTTTACATCAAAACCTTCCTGATTGCACTCATTTAAGCATTTCTCAATTCTGCATAGCGCTTAAGGAAATAGCGAAGGATATTGGTGCAATTTTAGCAAAACCGGTTGAGGGTACCATTATTACGCTTATTAAAAAACTTGCTGAGTTTGCCTCTGCACAAAATAATGAACATTCTTTTGCAAACATGATGAGCACTATAAAACCTCAGCTTAAGGAAGAAGTAGAAAAAACTGCATCGATGCTTAAAGTGGTTCAAGAATCAAAGGTGGTAGATGCCGGAGCCTTAGGTTTTTACTACTTTATGGAGGGGTTTACGGATTTTTTAGTCAAGGGCGTTAAACTCCAGTTACCTCCTGCACAACCCCTCGTTTTAAGTCAAGCACCTCTTCAACACCAAATCAACAAGCCCCCTAAATTTCGCTATTGTACTGAGGTACTTTTAAAAAACGCGTCAATTAAAAAACAAGAATTACTGCAACAATTTGAAAATCAAGGGGATAGCGCAGCTGTAATTGGTAACCAGGGCTTCCTTAAAATACACCTCCATACTAATGAGCCAGCTCGATTATTCGCCAGTCTGTATAAGTTGGGCACTCTAAAATACCCCAAAGTAGATGATATGCACCGGCAATATGAAATTCAGTTCGCAAAAAAACATCGCATCGCCTTAGTAACCGATTCAAGCGCTGATTTTCCACAAGAACTCTTAGACGAATATCAAATCCATGTAGTCCCTCTAAACATTCATATTGGCGAAAACGATTTTTTAGATAAATACAGTTGGGAATCTAATTATTTTTATAATCAGTTGCAGCACATTCCTGTTTACCCGAAAACCTCCTGCATTTCTCCCTATCACATCAAAAACCATTTAAACAGATTAAAAGCTTGTTATGAGCATATTTTGATTTTATCACTCTCCAGTGCCATGAGCGGCATGTATGGAGCCTTTATTGAGGCAAGCAAAGAAGACAAACAAATAGCAGTATTGGATACAAAAACCAACTCCGCAGCACATGGTTTATTACTCCATTACTCAGGACAGCTCATTGCCCAAAATCTCCCTTTTGTTGAAATCATTCAACAAGTCCAAGCGGCTATTAAGAATACCGTTATTTTTGTTTTAGTGAATCAATTTGACTCAATGATTCGCTCAGGCAGAATAAGGAAGCTATCCGGAAAACTTGCATCTTGGAGCCATATCAAACCTATAGTGTCTATAGACAAGCAAGGGAGAGGCTATATCGCAGGAAGCTCGTTATCCACTAATAAAGGTCTTAATAAGTTAATTCAGTTAGTCCAAAAACAACTTAAGAAGGAAAATGCCCACTTAGAAGATTATGCTATCGTTCATGCTGATAATACGCCTGATGCCATGGAGCTTGGGAAAATCAGCGCCTTATATTTTAAAAAACAACCACTTTTCATTAATACGGTCTCGCTAGTTATTGGCTTGCATGCCGGCAAAGGATGCGTGGCAATAGCCGCAAGAATAACTAACCGGAAAAACCCTTAATGATTATTTGCCTGGTATTTTTATTTATACTGGTTCACATGTCGATTATTTGGTTCTGGTACCGTATGTCCAAAAATCCATCCGTAGTTGATGTTGGTTGGGCATCAGGACTAACCCTAAACGGACTTATCTACCTAAGCCAACACTCGCTATCTCCAAGAACTGCAATCTATGGCAGCGCCTTATTGATCTGGGGCCTACGTCTTGGGGGCTATCTTTGGTGGACTAGAATCAGTCATAAAAAAATCGACAGACGCTACACGATATTGAGCCAAGCTTCGCATATTAAAACACCACTTTATTTTTTTATTAATTTTCATCTACAGGGACTTTTTATCTTTATTACTCATGTTACGCACATAAACTTGTAGTTTGACTAAAAAGCATTAGAATTCCGCCCTTAATTTTAGGGAGGGAATTAAATGGATATGCTTGATCTTTATAGTGATTATTTGATTTTCC
>NZ_RZGQ01000133.1 GCF_003989735.1 Legionella sp. km772
AAACTCATTTAAATCACTTTGCTATTAAGTACAAATTGATTCTTAGAGCGAACCAGATTGCTTGGCAGGAGCTTAAAAATATGGCAGCTTAAAATTGACCGTGCGTAACATGAGTAAATAATTCTAGGCGATGAGGCTGCCAATAATTTCTGATACAACTAGCATTAGGATTTGCCTTTTTAAGGGACTGGATTCCATTAACCCCATTGATAAAATTAGCGCATTCAGGGGTTACTTCGTCTACTTTTTGCATCACGCACTTGGAATAAGGGTAATAGGCACCACTTTCCGCTTCAAAAATCTGTTTAAAAAAAGTTTGCAATTGGGTTTCAGTGCTAAAGCCCATTGCACCCAAATTATAATCGTAAACTATGTATTTATAGGGATCAGGATTTGTAAACTTTATTAAACCCATCGCATGAGCAACGTCTGCATCATGGCCTGGAACCCGGGCGCCACTAAAACGCAAATAGCAAACATCGCCATGAGCGGTTGAAGTCGCGGGCTTAGTGATAAAATCTTTAATGGTATCCCATTTTGCAAAATCCCCAGGATTACTGGCGGTAAAAGTACCCTGCGTTTCGGGATTAGCACTAAGGCTTCTCGTTTGATCAAGCTGGAAATTCATCAATTCTGTTTCAGGACAAATATTATTAACCGAAGGCGATTTGCAATTAATCCGCTTCAGAAACATTTGTGTTTCACCATAACAGTTTCCTAAAGCCCCAATAATATCCACATGGGCAGGGTGGTCTAAAACATAATTATTCGCATTGTAAGGTAGGAAGAAAAAGGGTTTGTCTTCTTGTTCGAGAATGGTGTTGGTGATGCTAACGGCCCCTTCTTTATAAAATTTAACGCGGTATTCATCTACTTTTTCATTATATTTAGTTCCTCTTAAGCTTAATTTGTTATCGACTTGCTTCACGGCATTAACCGCCTTATTAATGGCAGCTAAACTAGGCACATCTTCTAATGCTTTTGTCACACATTGAGCCAATTCTTCACCTTTAGCGGTTAAATTGGGAGTATCTTTTAGTTTTTGGTTAAACGCTTCTAAGGTTTTTCGATATAAAAATAAATTTTCCCAATAAAATCCAGTGGTTTGATGTAAATAGGCATTCATATCGCCGCCACTAGTGAGAAGTTTCTGGTATCCGTTAATGCTAGTAGTCATTAATTTACGCATGTCCTCCAACATATCTTTCAAGTCTTTATCATCTTTTTCGTTAGCACTAAAGGAAATACGTTGGTTGAGTGTTTTAATCACTTCTTCTAAGTTTTCAATTTCTGTTTTAAGCGTAAAATAATTGGGGTTTTCAGCGGAGAGACTGGTTAATTCTTTTTGTTTTTTAGCTAATTTTAACTGAGCGGCTTTTATTTCGTTGACCAAAGAGAGTGCTCGTTTTATATCTTGCATCCCCTTGGGAAGTTGCGATTTAATTTTTTCATGCTTAAGTAGTTTTCGGTTTAGATCGCTAAGCTCATGTGTGATGGTAAGAAATCCCGGCCTTTCGTCTTGTTCAAAATCTTTAATTTTTAAAGCAAGCTCGGCTTGTTTGGTTTCAAGCTTAGTTTTTTCAAGGCCTTTGGTACCTTTTTTTAATTCGAGCTCAATGTCTTTAAGTTGTTGCTTCGCTTCATTATATTCTTTTATTTTCGTAAGAGCCTCTTGAATATCAGGTCTTGCTTCCATTTCATCCAAACTTTTGACACTTAATAAATCGATTGTTTCTTTTTTTAATTGCAGTAAACGCAAACCCTCAACACTGTTTGGTAAAACATGGGGTCCCTGAAGACTTTTACCTTCTTTGCTGTATTTATAAAATACATAAAGGGTGGCTTGCAATAATCTAAGCTGTTGAATTGAGCGTTCAATGATTTGCCGTTGATTAGCCAGTTGTTGCTCTGCGTGGGGAGAATAGTAGTCAATATGACCGTCCGGGCCATCTAAGAATGTTGGGTCTTTAAGTTTTAGACGGTTTAAATCAGCCTCAATAGAACTTTTTATTGAATCTATTAAGTCGCAGTTTTTTTTGAATTTGGGGAATGTAATATAATCAAGAGCATTATTTAATGAAACATTGAGATTTTCTAATAACAGTTTAATCATTCTAACCTTCCGATGATCATATGGTTTATATAATTATAATTAAGTATTTAAATTTTTCACAGTGATTCAAATTTGTTTTACTGTCGGTGAGAAGGTTCTGGTGAAAAAAACAGTTTTTTGTTGCTTTTTAAGCCAGATAAGGAGATAATTGGGTACGGGTAGTTACAGGGAATGATTATGTACCAATTTGTGTTAGCTAAAATTGCCTCATTTTTAGAACACCACGAAGCAGTAATTTCTGATATGGATGAAAAGAATTTATTAGCAAAAGTAAAAAAGGATTTAGCACAATTTAAGCCGATTAATTTTTATCATCCCGAGGCTGGCACTCAACTTTTCGACGCCTTATCCTTGCTGCAAGATTATAAAATCCGTTTAGTGAGTATCCACAACGGATTAAAAGAAAAACCTACTCCTTCCCCTGCGCTGATTAAATCAATAAGTGAATTAGATAAGGTTCTTTTTCTTTTAGATAATAAAATCAGTAAATTAGAAAATTTGCAACGGCGAATCCCAGATGGGATTCTTGATGTAAAAAGAGCTTTGTGGCTTAAAAAGGAGCTTAGTTCCGTTAAAGAAAAAGACAGTAGCCTACAGGCGAGTTTAGGGTTATTAAAAGAGCATTTAACTAAGTTAAATCGCGAATATGTTGCATTGGCGAAAACCGGCGATTCCTTACCTAATATGCTATGGACAACGAGCAGTTTTTATTGGACGCAATTAGCTGTTTACCGCGATTTATTAAAAGCTCAAGCTGATTTATTTGAAGAAAATGCGGCTTATTTAACTGAATCCGGAAACTTAGCCGCTCGTTGTTTGATGAATGCGTTAAAAACTATGCCTTCAGCTAAAATTATCGACAAGGTTTTACTAAGCATCCAAACTACGCGCGTAAATAAAGCTAATTTTGTCAAAGCCTATGGCTTTTGCGCTACCATGGCTATTGATTGTTGCAGGGGTTTACAACAGCTGAAAAAGAACTTCTTTTATCTGCCGCATGATAATAGTAGATATCATTTTGATTATAACCCAGCCGATGATCTAGTAGGAACTGGCGGTGATTGTTTTGGGCAGTCAATGATGCTAATTATTTCTTTGGCCCAAGGCCGTTTTAAATGGTTGTGTCCTGAGGCAGGATTGCTTAACTATCAAATTGATCAAAGTCGGCCGCTTCCAGCTCCATTTGTCAAAGAAACACTGGCTAGTGCAGAAACAGAAGTTAGCGCAGACAGCGAACATCATTCTATTCAATGGGATGATTTACGCACCCTATTTAATGAGGAGCATTTCAAAGCCGGTGATTTATGTGGTCTAACTTTTGCACAAAATGACTATACTAAGGCGCAGCGTTCATTTACTGCAGGCCATATTGCCGTCGTTGCCAAATTAGATGTTGAACGCAGCCCCTATAAATACCTTCTATTTGAGAAGGAATTTGGGGTTTTTGGTTTAGCCGATGAGGAATCATTAGAGCTGGTCGTTAAAAAAATTATGGCGATGTATGAAGGGATGAATTACTCCAAAGTTAAATTAACCAAATATGGTGATGCAACGGATCAAACCTATAAATTAATGACCTCATTCAAACCGGTTGATTCTTTGGTGACAACTCCAGTTTCTGCGTTGAGCCTTTTTAAGGTTAAAGCCGGTGATGAGCTTATACCCAGCCCATCCCCGGGTTTAACCGCTAATTAATTTTTTGGAATTGAAGTTGAGTACTATAAACGATTTTTCTTGGGTATTATTTGATGCAGATGATACCCTGTTTCATTTCGATGCTTTTACAGGCTTACAGCATTTATTTGCCGGATTTAACCTGGCCTTTACTGAAAAAGATTATGCCGACTATGAATTAATTAATAAACCTTTATGGGTGAGTTATCAAAATGGCAGCATCACCGCCGAACAACTGCAGTACCAGCGTTTTGCGGGGTGGGCTGCGCGTTTAAATTGCTCTCCTGAGGATTTAAATAATTCCTTTATAGCAATTATGGCTCAAATATGCACTCCTATCGAGGGTGCACTTTCGTTGCTTAAGGCTCTAAAGGCAAAAGCTAAGTTAGGGATCATTACCAATGGTTTTACCCAATTGCAGCAAGCGCGTTTAGACCGTACAGGCTTGAATAATTATTTTGACGTGTTAGTTATCTCTGAGCAGGTCGGGGTTGCTAAACCAGACAAAGCGATTTTTGAGCATACCCTTAAGCTGATGGGAAATCCCTTGCCTTCTGAAGTTCTGATGGTGGGTGATAACCCTGCTTCTGATATCCTAGGGGGAATTAATGCTGGCTTGCGCACTTGCTGGTTTAATCAGCACCAGATAGAGGCACCAGCGGGCATCACGCCACACTATGAGGTCGCTTCTTTGCGAGAATTACAGTATTTGCTGGTGGGTAGCCCAGATTATTCGTAATAATAATTTTTGAATAATTCTCTAAATCCTATTTTTTGATAAATACTTAGCCCTGAGCTAGAGGCTTCTAAAAAACAAGTCTCAATGTGTTTTTTCTTTAAAAAATCTAAAGTGTAATGGATTAATTCAGTGGCATATCCCCTACCTTGATGCTCAGGAATGGTGGCTACATCGTCTATACGGGCATAGTGCTTTCCTAATAAGGATACTGTAAGTGAGCATACGGCTTGCTGAGCAACAAAACCAGAGAAATGGTAGAGTTCTATTTTTTCTAAAGCAGCACGATGTCTTTGAACATACACGCTGGTTTTTTCAGGGGTAGATTCAAAACCTGCTGTAAGTGGAATACTCCATTGGGAAAGATCATGATTCATGGCTTGGATTAATAAATGTGATTCAGGGGGCTGGACAGGCCAAGTGGTTAAGCAGCACACCATAGCCACTCCTTCATCAATTAAATGAAGTCCTTGCGTCTTTATCAATTTGCTACTCTTGCTTTGTAAATATTCCGGAACAATTAAGGCCGTGCTGACTTGTTGTTGGATATAAAAGGCCTGGCTATTGAGCAAGTCTTGGTGGAAACTGGCTTTATTCACTCCATGCACCATAGTAGGGTTTAATCCAGAAGCATCTACACCACTAAGGTACGCAGTTAAATTTTCAAATTTTTTTGCCCTAACACTAATTGCTGAAAAAAAATTTCGCTCGCTTTGGTGAAAGGCTTCAATTGGAACATTCATAGCATCTCTGCCTAAATAGGGGAGGGGAATAGTAACAGGCTTTATTTTATAGCAACAAGAGCTCTTTTAAAAATATAATTAATCTAATTGTTAGAATAAACAACAATATTTACAGTGCTTATAAGATTACATTATGATAGTGTGTGAAAGTATTCATAGACTTTTGTAAAAAATTAAGTAGAAATTTTCCCTTAAAATAAGGATTAGATGATGAAATCATATAAGGATGTTAATTATTCCCTGGCTTTAGGTTTACTTGTAGCGAGTAGTGCCTTAAATGCAGGTACAATGGGTGCTGTAGGCCCTGCTCCTGGTTCTTTTTATATTGGTGCTTTTGGTGGTGCGGGTGGTGTAGGTAGCGAAAATCTTAGCCAACATGGTATTGCCTATTTTGCTCCTCCTTTAGATGTTAATGCTTATGGAAAAGCAAGTGACTCCGATACAGTAGGCGTGGGTGGGGGATTTATTGGTTATAAATTTGGTTCATTAAGCGGAACTCCCTGGGCTATGACTCCTGCATTGGAATTTGAAGGCTATTATTTCGGCCTAACTCAACGCGGCCACGATATAGATGATAATACCAATCGCCTCCTTGAACATGATTTTAGCGTTAGCTACCCAATGGATAATGGCGTACTTCTCGCTAATGGCGTATTGAATTTTGATACGGTTTGGGGTTCAGTTCGTCCTTACATTGGGGGCGGAATTGGTGCTGCGATTATTTCTATTTCAGGAGCTGATTCGCTGCAAACAACACCACTTGAATTAGGCGTTAACCATTATAATTCGAATACGAGTGATGATGATTGGTCTTTCGCCGCCCAAGTAAAAGCAGGATTAAATTTCAGTGTCAGCCAGCAAGTGAGTCTGTTTGCAGAATACCGCTTCTTATACGTATCGCCAACTGATTTTACTTTTGGTTCAACTCAATATCCTGGCCATGTACCAACCACTAATTGGAACGTCCACTTAGACAGCATGTATTATAATATGGGTACAGTAGGTCTTCGTTACGACGTTTAATAAAAATGAATGTAGGCTGGTTCGAATAGGAAAAACCGGCCTACAATCTACAATCTCAGCCCTCCTGACTAAATTTACGCAGGCCGACATGGCGGCGTTTCAACAGGTTTACCCCTTTTCCGAAGAGGATAAGTGGGCTGCCGTGATTAACGCAGTTCTGGAGCCTTACTTTCCCCTTTATATTCTTTATAATCATCGGCAAAGGAGGTGAGCTCTGATAAGGCGCTAAAGACTTGCTCGGTACGATTTTGCCTTTTATCCGACTCTCTTTTCTCATAAAGCTCAAACATGTTGATGGATTTATCGGCTAAGGCTTTGTGTAAGCTGCTGCTCGTCATAATCCGCTGACCGGTAATATTCGATACAGCAAATAAGCCAGCTCGTTTAAAACTTTCCTCATAAGTTTCTTTAAATAGACGCTCTGAAGATAGAGTTTTATTACTGAATTCAACCGCCCGTGAAAGTGCGAAGGCTTCAGCTGAATCCAGTTTCTTTTCTACTTGATCTTTGATGAATTGATAGACTTGTCTGTTGATGACCTCTTCTGATGCCCCTTGTAACTTTAATTGAAATTCTAAGGATTTAATTTCGAGAAGGAGGCTATCTTGAGCTGGGTTTTTCCCCGCGCCTTGCAACACTGCTTTATAAATGCCCTCGAAATTCTTGCTGACATTGCCAAAAAAAAGATCTACATTAAATTTTTGCGGATTATGAAGCTCATGATTAGTGATATGGTTTACTGTATCCAAATAACCCAGCGAATCCATCACCCGTGCCAGACGGGTCGCGGAATTGAAATCGGTTGTTTTAATAGAGCTGGTGCGCAATTCTACCGTCCGTAATGGGTACTCTGAACGCAATTTTTGATAACCTAATTCCTTTTGATTGGTATTTTTATAGGCAGTTCTTAAACCACCAAGTTTGCTCACCAAGACGTCTCTTTTTAAATGTTCTATAATGCCTGCATCATAGAGGATGGGTTTCATCTGCTCTTTTATAGTCGCGCTAAGCAAACTGAGTCTTTGTTTATAATTGGGTTCGTTTTTATATTCTTTCCAAAACTTGGCATTTTTTTGGGGAGTTAGTAGTAATTTTTCTACAGTTTTAATCATGGCCGGTTTTATAAAGTCTGCCTCTCTGGCACTTAGCATTTTTTGCTCAACCTCGTGCTTCAACACGTCGTTGATGGCTGTTTTGAATAAAGCTAGTTCTTCTTTGGCGTTTTGGGGTTTAGTTTTGATGAGCTGCATTGCCGCATCGATAATATGTTCTACAACATGGCTTGCTATAGCTTCATCCAGACGTTGTCCATAAAGCGCTTGAAAAACTTGATTCTTATTATTACTCATGTTACGCACGGTCAATTTTAAGCTGCCATATTTTTAAGCTCCTGCCAAGCAATCTGGTTCGCTCTAAGAATCAATTTGTACTTAATAGCAAAGTGATTTAAATGAG
>NZ_RZGQ01000134.1 GCF_003989735.1 Legionella sp. km772
TTTTGATTTTTTTGATGCAGTGTAATAATTTCGCTTTTTGGTCATTCTATTCCCCTCTTATATTAGAAGAATAGCTCTTAAAAATACCTTTTTTTCGTCTAAAAATCCGCGCCTATATCAACCTATAGCCCTTATGATGTAGAAAAAAAGTGCTATACAGCTCAACTGGATAAGCCCAAATTATTACTATTAGAAAAACATTTTATCAAACTAGTTAATGATGAATTATTAAGTAATGGGCTTCTCAAAAAAGATTTGGATAAAAATTATAGAAAATTAACCTTATCTTTTCATCCTGACCGAAGTCCCCATTATTCAGCGGAAGTAATTTGGTTAGATCAACAGCTCTCCGGTGAACTTTTAAAAGGCGGTTGTTTTAAATTACTCAGTTTTTGTTATGAAAAATTAATTCAACCTACGAAGTTTAAAGAGGTTGAGTTTAGCGGGATCCATAGCAAAGAAGATTTTAAAAAATGGCTAGAAAATTATAAAGCGCACACAACTACTTATGCGAGTAAAAGTTTATGTGATAGTTTAATTGCTTTGATTGATGCGTCGAGTGATTTTTTTGATTCAACTGGGGCAATTAAGCCGATTGCTTTAAAAAATTTAGTGAAATTGATTCCTGTGATTATTGCAGGCTTTGGAACTACGCTTTTTTTTGAAGAGCTTTTTCTGGTATATGCTGCTTATTATGTACTCTTAAAGGGGGGGCAAAAACTCGGAAAAACTAATTATCAAGAGTTAAGGCAAGTAGGGCAGTTGTTACAAGAATATACTGCTATTACTGCCATGACTACAACTACTTTACTGGTTCGAATTCTAGAATTAATTTTTTGGACTTCTCGTCATTGCCTGACCATTAGCCTAGAAATTGGCACGACTATTCTAGCCCCCTTACTATCGCAAACCCCTTCAACCGATAAAGCGGAAGTAGATGCTGCAGAATTATGCAAAGAACTTGTCCTTGCCGGGGAAAAGATACAGCCAGGGATTCAGTTTGATACGCCCGAATTAAAATTAATCGCCTCACCCTTTGAAAAATACCTGGCTCTTAATGCACAGCAATTTTTTGGTAATTTTCGTGTCGGCCAGAAAAAACGTGAAATGGTCGATGCCTTTTTATTTAACTTAAAAGTTTTAGATAAACTAGATTGGTGCCTTGAACAGAAATATTTAGATATTTTACAAGAACTTGATAAGATTAAACAAAATAAGGAAGTCTATACCGATAAAACTAAAGACGCGGTTGATTATGTTGAGGAAGTTATTAGTGTTTTGCGTTCTCCTTCCATTACCGCCCTCATTCCTTATGAACCTGAGGAGGCAAAAACCGCGCCAATGCTTTAGGCTGATTGAGCGTTAAATGAACTGTTACACTTTATTAATCATTTTTAATTCGCTATTAACTTCTGATCCCAGGGTTAAATAGAATTAAACTCTTGAATTTACACCTGCATCTCTGGCAAGATGCTGGTTGTTTTGATATTCCAGTGAGGGAACCATGAAAGTACTCGTGGCAGTGAAACGTGTGATAGACCCCTATGTCAAAATTCGCGTTAAATCGGATAATTCAGGTGTTGAAACACAAAATATAAAAATGGCAATGAATCCTTTTGATGAAATTGCAATTGAAGAAGCCTTGCGCCTGCGCGAAAAAAATTGGGCAACAGAAATTGTGGCCGTCAGTATAGGAACGGATAGCTCTCAAGAAACGCTACGGCATGCTTTAGCTTTAGGTGCAGACAAAGCCATCTTAGTACGAACAGAACAAGTTTTAGAAAGTTTAAACATCGCAAAAATTCTTCAGAAAATAGTAGCAACCGAACAACCAGCCTTAGTTCTTTTAGGTAAACAAGCCATTGACGGTGACAATAATCAGACCCCGCAAATGCTGGCTGCTTTATTAGGCTGGCCTCAAGCTACCTATGCCTCCCAAATAACAGTAATCGATAATGCCCTTGAGGTAACGAGAGAAATAGATGGTGGGCTTGAGACTGTGAAAGTGCATTTACCAGCGGTAGTAAGTACTGATTTACGTTTAAATGAACCCCGCTATGCCAGTTTACCCAATATTATGAAAGCAAAGCGTAAGCCTTTAGATATAATTGAATTAGATAGTCTAGGACTTGAGCTTAAAAAACATATTGAAGTGCTTAAAGTGACTGCGCCTGCGACCAGAAGTGGGGGTGTAAAAGTTGATTCAGTGGCTGAGTTGTTAGATAAATTACAACATGAAGCCAAAGTGCTTTAATAAGGAGAGACAATGGGTGCTTTAGTACTGGTTGAACATAATAATCAACAGATGCATCCAGCAACGAGAAATGTTCTCGCTGCTGCATTATGCCTGGATAGCAAACCAACTTTATTAGTGATAGGTTCCAATTGTGCCAAAGTAGCAGAAGAGGTTGCCGAACTTAATGGCGTTGGTCGCGTTTTATGTGTCGATAAACCCTGTTATGAACATCAATTAGCCGAGTCATGTGCAGAATTGCTTGTCTCTCATGCATCTTCTTTTAATGCAATTTTGGCTGCTTCGAGCACCTACGGTAAAAATATTCTACCGCGAGTAGCGGCTTTATTAGATCTCGCGCAAATTTCTGATGTGAGTAAGATTATAAATACCGACACTTTTGAGCATCCAATTTATGCAGGGAATGCAATTGAGACGGTCCGCATTATAGATCCCATTAAAATACTAACGATAAGAACAACCGCCTTTGACCCAGTCAGCGCCATTCAAATGCCCTGTGCTATTGAGTATGTAGATGAAGAATTTGTGGCTAAAAATAGCCAGTTTATCAAACATGAATTAAGCAAATCAGAGCGTCCAGATTTAGGTAGCGCTAAAATTGTTGTTTCCGGGGGAAGGGGTCTACAAAGCGCCGAGCGATTTAAATTAATTGAGGAGTTAGCTGATGCCTTAGGGGCTGCAGTCGGTGCTTCACGTGCAGCGGTTGATGCTGGATTTGTTCCTAATGATTATCAAGTTGGTCAAACTGGTAAAGTCGTTGCTCCTGCTTTATATTTTGCCATTGGCATTTCCGGTGCAGTGCAACATTTAGCAGGTATGAAAGATTCAAAAGTAATTGTGGCCATTAACAAAGATGAAGATGCTCCTATTTTTCAAATAGCTAATTATGGGCTAGTAGGTGATTTATTTTCATTAGTTCCAGAGTTTATCGAACAATTAAAAAAACGTTAGGGAGTTTTTATGTTAGTAGGTGTACCAAAGGAAATAAAATCACAAGAAAACCGTGTTGGTCTTGTGCCCTCGAGTGTTAGAGAAATTATTCGTGCTGGTAGCAGTGTGTTGGTTGAGAAAGGGGCTGGTCTTGGAATTGGTATTTCTGATGCAGATTACCGTAATGCTGGTGCTGAGGTTGTAGATAGTGCTGATGATATCTTTGCTAATGCGGAACTAATTGTAAAAGTAAAAGAGCCTCAACCTATTGAATGCAAACGTCTTCGTGAAGGACAAACCTTATTTACTTATTTGCATTTAGCGCCGGACCCACAACAAACCAGATTATTAATGGAGTCTGGTGTTACAGCGATTGCGTATGAAACGGTTACGGAAAATAATGGTGGATTACCTCTATTAGCGCCCATGTCACAAGTAGCTGGTCGAATGGCAATCCAAGCAGGGGCCCACTGTTTAGAAATGGCTCAGGGCGGTAGTGGTGTGCTTTTAGGCGGAGTTCCAGGTGTTGCAGCAGCTACGGTAGTGGTTATTGGGGGTGGTGTTGTTGGTACCAATGCTGTACGCATGGCGATGGGTATGGAAGCACGTGTTATCGTTTTAGATCGTTCATTACAACGTTTAAATGAACTTGATTTTCAATTCGGATCCAAACTTAATACCGTGTATTCAACAGCAGACGCGATTGAACATTATGTAACGCAGGCTGATTTAGTTATTGGTGCGGTTTTAGTTCCCGGTGCCTCAGCTCCAAGGTTAGTACCTCGCTCTATGCTTAAATCCATGCGCCCTGGTTCTGTATTGGTGGATGTGGCTATTGATCAAGGTGGATGTTTTGAAACGAGCCGTCCGACAACCCATCAAGAGCCCACCTATGTCGTGGATAATGTAGTACATTACTGTGTCGCGAATATGCCTGGAGCCGTACCAAGAACTTCAACTTTTGCCTTGAATAATGCCACTTTACCCTTTGTTTTAAATATTGTAACTAAAGGGACTAAATTAGCTTTATTAGATGATCAACATCTGCTAAATGGCTTAAATATCCATCAAGGTAAAATTACTTATGAAGCAGTGGCTCGCGAATTAGGTAATCCTTACACACCACCAACCATTGCTCTTGCGGGTAAGTAATCGCTTCCTAAAGTAGGGTCAAATACTGGCCTTACTTTATCTCCTTAAATAAAACCCTATGTAAGATGGTTTATCTAATTAGTTTCTACTGCACTTTGGCAAAGTGTAAATGAATCGCTAAATAATAAAGATTCCATTGATGTTTGTTGGCATTAGCCACCATATTTACTTCAGTGTGCTCTGTTGGAAAATTTAAGGCAATTTTTGTTTAATAGTGGTTGGGCTAAAGCCCAACCTGAGAATTAGTCTTAGAATAAGTACTCTTCTACTGGCGGTAAATCTTGCGCTTGGGGATCACCATTAGGGATGCTGTTTTCAGTATTTTCTGCTTGGAATACTGGAGTTGGGTCTTCTTCTGCGGGAATTTCTTTTTTACGGAAATATTCCATAATCGCATTCGGCTGGTTCTGTTTAGCTAATAAACCACTTATGGGGTCAATCCGCACCGCAACCACATCATCAGGCTGCTTCATTTCGCTTAGGGGTTTATCTTTTAAAGCAACCTTCATAAAATCAATCCATAAGGGAAGGGCAAGACCCGCAGCATATTCATGCAGCGATTTAGGATTATCAAAACCAACCCAGGCGGTTACCACTAAATCCCCATTAAAGCCGGCAAACCAAGAGTCTACTTGATCATTAGTCGTTCCGGTTTTTCCTGCGATGTCTTGACGGTTTAAAGAGCGGGCGGCTCTTGCCGTACCATGTTGGATAACATCTTTAAGTGCTGAATTCATTAAGTAAGTTATGTCCGCAGGTAGAACACGGGGGGCGATAGTTGATGGGTCCACGGTATTAGGATCGCAGGCATTACATACCACACTAGGTTTTGCTTGTAATAAAACTTTACCCTCAGCATCGGTAATATGGTCAATCAAAAATGGTTCTACTTTATATCCACCATTAGCAAATACAGCGTAAGCAGCCGTTAAATCCATAGGGCTTACTGATAAACTACCTAACGCTAATGATAACCCCTTAGGTAACAGTTTTTTATTAAATCCAAAGCGGGTTAAGAAGTCCAAAGTATAATCAAGACCTATATCATCAAGAATACGTATGGATACTAGATTTTTAGATTGGACTAGGGCTTGTTTAAAGCGAGTGGGGCCATTAAATTTTAAATTAACATTATGGGGCCGCCACAAGTTGGGTTGGCTTGGATCATCAAATACAATGGGGGCATCGTTAATTAGGGTAGATAGAGTGTAACCATTATTCAATGCAGCGGCATACACAAATGGTTTAAAACTAGAGCCTGGCTGCCTACTCGATTGAGTAGCTCGGTTAAATTTACTTTTTTGGAAATTAAAACCGCCAATTAATACTTCAATGGCACCATTTTTAGGATTAAGTGCTACCAAGGCCGATTCAGCCTCAGGAATTTGGGCTAATTCCCAATTTTTCTCTGTTTTATGGACATAAATTACATCACCCACAGCAAGCACTTGCTGCGCTTTTTGCGGCGCTCGTCCCATCCAGCCTTTCTTTAATGCAGGCCTTGCCCAAGAAAGTCCTTGCCAAGGGATAAGAACCATTTTCCCATTCGCTAAAGCCACCGTTGCTTCTTTGGCTTTTACTTCCGTAACTAAAGCAGGAATTAAACCATTCATTTGCGGATATTGCATTAAGGTTTTTTGTCGTACTGCAGCTATTTGGCTGTCTTTTTCGTTTACCTTTGCGACTGGACCCCGATAACCATGGCGGTGATCATAAGCAATTAGGTTTTTAGCAACAACCGTATTGGCGGTATTTTGTAAGTGGCTATCAATGGTAGTATACACTTTATAGCCTTTCGTGTAGGCGTCCGCCCCAAAATTATCATATAAGGATTGGCGGATCATCTCGGCCACATAGGGTGCATGCACTTGGATAGGCGAGCCATGATATTTTGCAGTAATTGGCTGGTTAATGGCATTTTGATATTGCGCATCGTTAATATAGTGCTCTTCTAATAAACGCTCTAATACATGATCGCGTCGTTTTTTAGCTGCAATAGGATTGGCAATCGGATTTTGAGTTGAAGGTGCTTGCGGAAGGCCTGCTATCATTGCTAACTCAGCTAAATTGAGCTCTTTGAGTGGTTTGCCAAAGTAGACCATCGCTGCAGCGCCGACACCATAAGCGCGGTTTCCTAAATAAACTCTATTTAAATAGAGCTCAAGAATTTTTTCTTTACTTAACTCTCTATCAATTTTAATAGCGAGCATAATTTCATTGAATTTACGTAAAAAGGTTTTTTTACGGCTTAAAAAGAAATTCCGGGCAACCTGCATCGTGATCGTACTACCACCTTGGGATTTGGTGCCGGTTTTAATCATGCGTACCGTAGCACGCCCTAAGCCCATAATATCTACGCCCGGATGCTCAAAGAAGCGTTGATCTTCAGTTGCTACTAGAGCATAAACTAGGGTTTTAGGGATTTCTTCATAAGTAAGCGGAATGCGTTTCTTTTCGCCATATTCTTGGATTAATAAACCATCTTTACTAAAAATTTGTAAGGGTACTTGCAATTGTACAGTTTTTAAGGAGTCTACATTAGGTAATTGACTCTCAAGATAGAGATATAAAAAACTGCCGCCAACTAGCAAAAGAAAAAACAGGCTCATCAGCGCCCAAAGACCTTTACGCCAAAAAAATGCCATTTTTTTCATAGAATTAAGTATTTGAATGTGAATTGGCCAGTATTATACCGTGATTTTATATAAGATAGCGAGTTTTCTGGGGAAAAAGCGATGATTTGCTAGAAGCATTTGCGTTTCTTCCATGAAGAAACGCAAGGCGTAAAATTACATCGTGTGTTCAGGATAGCTTGGGGTTGCATCCTTTTCTTTACTAGGGGTGAACGGTTTTGTTCCCACTTGAAATAATAAAGGATTAAATCCGGGAAATCCGGGTAATCCTTTATAGAAAGATATGGTCTTTTGAAATTGCAGATTTTTCACGGTTTGCTCTAATTCACTCATGTTACGCACATAAACTTGTAGTTTGACTAAAAAGCATTAGAATTCCGCCCTTAATTTTAGGGAGGGAATTAAATGGATATGCTTGATCTTTATAGTGATTATTTGATTTTCCAAAACAAATATGCGACAGCAACAGGACTGTCTGATTTGGTTGATGGCGCATTTACTCATGACAAAGTAACACGATTTCTTCGCTTTGAGAATTTCAGCTCAAAATCACTGTGGCACTATGTAAAAAAGCCTGGGGCTTTTCATGACTAGAAATGAACCAATTATTGTTCAGCTGTTTTTTAATCAACAGTCGACAAAAGATTCGGTAAATTTAGGCTGTGAGGCTTATTCGCTCTAAATGGTTAATAA
>NZ_RZGQ01000135.1 GCF_003989735.1 Legionella sp. km772
AAATGAGCATGCAATTGGTATGATTGAGATGGATGAGTTCACTCTGATTTTAACCAGGCGTTAACGCGTTAAATTAAGATTTATCGATTGTTTTGTGAACAAATCATTTCGCGACAGCGACAAGATATCCACAATTTCTGTGGATAAGTCTGTGCATACACCGTGATTTTCTTTATTTATTGGTGCTCTAGTTAGAATGCTAAGAACTGCACCACAGTGTGTGCACAGCAAAACAAGTAAATAAGATTGCTTTTTTTTATGAGTGATTTGCTTTCCCCAAACAAGCTAAGACTGAGGTGTTATACCTTAACTTGCTTCTTTGGAATTTAGTTGAAACAACATCCATTCTGCTTTATTAACCAACCCAGGAATTCTAGGTTTTTAAAGTCGTCCCGAGTATTTCTCGGGACTTTTTTTTATAACTTAAGAAACTGCTCAAGCGTACATAGTTTGCCCTGGCAACCAGGCACACCGATAAGTTCCTCATTAAAACTGATAGTAACAAAATAGTGTTCTAAATCATTTTGATAAAGAGAAAAGTTCAAGTTTGATGCATAGGGCGGGGTGCTCTGTAGTGGTTTATGAAGCGCACTCATAATGGCAAGCAAGGTTGAGTCATGCGCAGAAATTAAAACAAATTTTGTCTTTGATGTTTTTTCTGCAGCTTTTTGCACGTATTCAATAACTTTTCTTAATGGCTGCTTCCCTACAGCATCGCCTATTTGAGTAGGTTTAAAAAAGGTGGCAAATAGCCATTGACCGTCTTTCATAATAGTATACGCCTCTTCCTTAGATAAACCCTCGGGAAAAGGAATGTCATGGGCAAGATAGGTGGTGAGAGTATCCCCTAGCATTACGACATCCCATAAAGACGTGATGTTTAAACCCGTTAATTGACTCCAGCGGTTATAATGAGGCTCTAACTGTAAGGATTTCTCTTTCCAATCCGCACGGGTAAAAACATATTTTTCTATAAGTTCAGCGGTTTCACTAGAGCTTAGATCCACTAAAAAAACGCTGTCCTTAGTGTTGGGTACAGTGTGAATAGGTATCGGTTGAAACTGTGAGGGTAAAGCTGGTGTTGAGTCAGATAAAATAGGCCCAGTACCTAAAGGATACAATCCCATTAATAATGAAGTGGCGCTCATAATAGTGCGGTCAAAATCAGTTGATTGCACATACACGGCACCGGCTTCGTAATTTTTGGGAAGTAGTGCGTGGTTTTCGATATAACGTTGATGAAGTTTTAACCCTAACTCATATTCCTGCTTCATACCGATTGCTGTCAATTGGCCCAAGCCCTCTTGCCAACTATGTTTTGCGTTAGGTAGATCTTCGAAAGACGTCCTATCGCCATGACGAATTACATCTAAACTAAAAATCAAACGGTTCGCTGCTGAAACGGAGCAAGAAAAGAAAAGAATGAGCGCAAAAAGATAAGGATTTTTTATAATGTTGATCAATTTTAATTCTCCTGGGAGTTTTTCGAAATTATTTCCCGGCCTGCACTCAACCGTAAGAGGTTATTAAAAAATGCGAACCAGTTCGCGGATAATAGAAACAATTTAATTTTCCTCTCTGGCCGGATAGGAGCTCTATGCTAACAAATGCTGCCTAGTGCAGAAGCAGCATCTGATAACTAGTATTCTTATTTTAATCCAAGTAGGGAAGGTTCAGGTTCTTCCTCGGGCCCTATTAAAGTTTGAAGCCTTGTATAGGATACATTACGCATGCGACCATGTAGAACATCGATTCCACCTTGCTGATATAGTTCATCGGTATGTTTCGCTGTAATCCACGCCTTATGGGCAGCGAGGGCTAAGGCTTCTTTACTTTGTTGATTAAAAGGATGCTTTCCTGGATGCTGAAAATGAACTTTTTGGGGATATTTAGGCTCACTAGCAAACAGAGTTGCATTTGAACTAGGGCCTCCTGCTGCATCGGCATCCTCAACTTGCAAATGCCCATTCCGAATATAACAAATGTAGTTAAGTGCCATGTTTTCTCCTCGATAAATGCTGTTAACTTTGTGGCGAATGCTGAGCATTGTGCCAATTGATGAAGCATTAAACAATAGATTCATAAGAATTAGGCTAGAGATCTTGCAAATAAAAATAGGGCTCTTATTTTCTATTGGTATAGTGACTAACTTTCTGGCTTCTTCCACCATAAGGCCTAATTTTTTACTACTATTCCTCGATTGCATTATTTTGATGTTTGTGTACAATAAGCGCGCAAAATGACTGCTTCTTCCTGCAATAAGGCCTTAAAATGACTCTCACCTTCATTTCAACTGAACAGTGTATTAATCACCTACAACGCTATGCCACAACAGAAAAACGTTCATGGAATCCCTTTACCCTGTTTAGGAAAAGAAAATTAAAAAATCATAGTGTGGCGAGTGATATCGCTACAATTTTAGAAAAAACAAGCCTTTCAGATAAGGAGCTTCTTAGCATCGCTAAGGCTATTAAGAGTTTTGAAGACGAGCAGTTACAACAGGATTTACTTAGTTTCTTATACCGTAAAATAAATATTGATCAGCAGGATTTCATTACCAAAAGGCAAAATATACAGCGAATCAATGAACTCCTCCAAGATATATTAAACAAAAAATATCGTCCTTGGTGGACTTTATTTTTAATTGAGATGCCTTATTACTCTTACAGTTTCAGAAGCAATTTGATGTGGCTGATTGAAAACATTAGCCATCTGTTCACCAAAAGGCGGGAAGAAGTAAAACAAAATTTACTTGATGAATACTCCAATGAAGAAGTGGTGAATCAATTTATTACTGAGTATCAAAATTTAAGCCATTCCCAAGATACTGAGAAAGAAACAGAACTTAGTAAGCTAATAGATATATCGCTCGATCAAACTATCGATCATACCCGTGCTGAATTAATTAAAGAAATTAAGAAAAGCCTGATAGATAATATCCCCTTTGGTAAGGTATTAATATCGGCTACTGTTCTTTCCTCAATTATTAATTCATACCTTTCGCAACAAGAAAACCAAACCAAGGCTCGCGCTGTACAGGCTCAAGAGATCTTATACATTATTGGAAAGATTTTTTTAAAAGCAAATGCTAGCCAACTAGTTAAGCCTTTTATTCCTGGGGTTAGTGAAATTGTTGACGCGGTGGTTTCGATTGTTGTATCAAAACCCTCTTTAAACCCCTTACATACGGATCAAAAAATTGGTACAGCAATTGCTAGCGCAACAGGCGGTACAGTAGGTGGAGCAATAGGCACTATGATTCCTCTTATTGGAACCTATCTGGGTGCTTATGTAGGAGCTGTGGTAAGTAAAACCGCTGCTACTCGTTTTTACCAAGTCTTAGAAGCTTGGCAAAAAGCTCCCAATGGGCCCGGATCGATCATTCCACGTTATCCCAGATCCTTTTTGGCTTTGATTGATAATGATGCCAAAAATATTTTAGAACCACTTTATAAGAATTATTTAGAAACGGAAAGAAAATCAAAAAAACTGGGTGATGAAATAGCTAAATGGCTGTGCATTTATACTCTAGTTCAGAATTCGAGTGATAAAGATTCGGAAGAATATTTAGAAATTATTAAGGAAGAAATGAATAGATTAAAATCAGAATTTATGAGTTTAAAAAATATCCATGGAAGCACTGCGCTCTTTTTATACGACAAGCAACCGGATAATCCTGCTAGGGTTAAAGAGTATATAAGCAAAGTTAAAGTATGTTTACAGCCTTTACATCAGCCTATTATTGGAATATTGAACGCTTATTTTTTACCTACTTTAAGAATTGATCCGATGCCTACTGCTGCCTCCTATGTCCCCTTATTTCAAGATTCACCTACGGCTACATTTCCTGCAGCAAGCAAGCCTTTAAATTTCTTTGACCATCGATTAGCAGAGGTAACCACTTCTTCACCTCCCATCCTGCCGGGTGAAGAAGTAATTAATAATCCGTCACTAAGAGCTACTGCACCTTAGGCGTATAAAGTTCATGGATAATCTAATTCATGAATCTCTAGTAAGCGGATTAAGCAGTCATCACAATCTTGTTAACTAGCAGATTTTCCAGTGGTGGGTGCCGTAATTGTTGGTGTTTGTATATCTATTTTGGTTGTTTTTCCGGTGTTTGAATTAATAAATAAAAAATACACCACCGCACCTGCTATTAATAAAATGGCAATAATTGCGACAATAGATACCACACTACTAGAATTATTATCAGCCATGATAAAATTTCCTTTAATAAAGTTGTTTTATAATAGTAAAGGACAGTTTTTTGAACTCTTACATGGGGATTTAACTTAAAAATTTTGTGGAAAACCTTTGGTCAAATCAGCTCTTAGCCGATAAATTTTAGATTTAAAAAATCATGCCCTAATTTTATAGAGGCTAACAAGCTCCCACATTGTTAGGGAGCAGAAATTCTTTTTAGTGGATTTCGACGGAGTTAAAATCCTGCTTTGATTTTGCGTGCCAGATGTAACTTCTTATAGCTTTCAATGAGACGTAAATGCGGCTCTATCCCCTCCAGGGCCATGCTGGTTTGGGTTAGGCCGTAAAAACGCACCTTGCCGGTGACTGAGCCCACCACGTTTTCCATTACCTCGCTACCAAACATACGTTGGAAGCTTTCAATAAAGTGTTCAAGCTGCAATTCTTCATCTAAAGTCACTTCGAGCACGGCATTTATTGCTTGATAAAACAAACCTCGTTCAACGGTATTGTCATTAAATTGTAAAAGTTCACCAACTAATTCCAATGCATCCTCAAGTTTACCCAATGCAAGATAAATAAGAGTTTTAAGTTCGATAATAGTTAGTTTGCCCCAGACGGTATTTTCATCGAATACTATGCCAATTAAGGTGCCAATATCAATGTAATTATCGAGTTGACTGTCCTCTAAGCGCCTAACTAATTTGCTTAAAGCCTTATTGCTCAAGGAGTGCAGATTTAAGATGTCTTCCCGGTAATGCAAGGCCTTATTGGTGTTGTCCCAAATAAGATCATCAACCGGATAAACCTCTGAATAGTCAGGCACTAAAATACGACAAGCTGAGCTACCTAAGTCCGTGAGATCGGCAACATATACTTCTTTACCCATAGCTTCTAAAATGTCGAATAGCCTTTTAGCTTCTTCTTCATTGCTACCTGAGAAGTCCCACTCACAAAAGTCATAGTCGGGTTTACTGCTAAAAAACCGCCAGGAAATAACGCCGGTGGAATCAATAAAGTGCTCAACAAAATTTTCGGGTTCTGTGACAGCCATGCTATTAAAGGTGGGTTTGGGGACATCGTTTAGACCTTCAAAACTTCGTCCTTGCAATAATTCAGTAAGGCTTCGCTCAAGCGCTACTTCAAAACTTGGGTGGGCGCCAAAAGAAGCAAATACGCCACCAGTTCTTGGGTTCATAAGCGTTACATTCATGACGGGAAATTGCCCACCCAAAGAGGCATCTTTCACGACAATAGGAAAGCCTTGTTCTTCTAAGCCTTTAATGCCTGCTAGAATACTCGGATATTTTTCCAGTACGCTCATTGGCACATCGGGGAGAACAAGTTCTTCTTCAATAATTTGACGTTTTACGGCGCGTTCAAAAATTTCTGATAAGCATTGCACATGGGCCTCTTGTAGATTATTACCTGCGCTCATGCCATTACTTAAGAATAAATTTTCAATCAGATTTGAGGGAAAATAGACAGTTTCCCCATCTGACTTACGGATGTAGGGAATGGCGCAAATACCGCGAGCTTTATTTCCGGAGTTGGTATCAATCAGGTGTGAACCTTGCAATTCGTCATCGGGATTATAAATTTCTAGACAATAATCATCCAAAAGGCCTGCTGGAAGCGCATCGTCCTCTTCTAAGGAAAACCATTTCTCATTGGGATAATGGACAAATTCACTGTTGGCGATTTCAAGGCCAAAAAACTGATCGTTATAGAAAAAATTATTATTTAAGCGCTCAATAAACTCACCTAAGGCTGAGCATAGGGCGCTTTCTTTGGAGGCGCCTTTACCGTTAGTAAAACAGATAGGAGAGGCGGCATCACGAATATGTAGGGACCATACATTAGGAACGATGTTGCGCCAGGAAGATATTTCTATCTTCATACCAAGCTCAGCCAAGATCGCAGTCATGTTTTTAATGGTTTGCTCAAGCGGCAAATCTTTGCCCAGAATATAAGTACTGGCATTTTCTGCCGGCATACTCATCAACATGGCATTAGCGTCAGCGCTTAGGTTTTCTACGGTTTCAATTTTAAATTCAGGACCTGTTTGTACCACTTTTTTTACGGTGCAACGGTCGATAGAGCGTAAAATTCCTTCTCGGTCTTTGGCCGAAATATCATCGGGAAGCTCAACTTGAATTTGAAAAATCTGGTTATAGCGATCCTCAGGGTCCACAATGTTATTTTGTGATAAACGGATATTTTCCGTAGGAATATCGCGAGCTTTACAATAGACCTTGATAAAGTATGCCGCGCAAAGTGCTGATGAGGCTAAGAAGTAATCGAAAGGACTTGGAGCTGAGCCATCACCTTTATAACGAATAGGTTGATCGGCTAAGACAGTAAAGTCATCAAATTTGGCTTCAAGTCTTAAATTGTCGAGAAAATTTACTTTGATTTCCATTAAATAGGTCCAAGTTTATGCGCAGTCATAGGCTAGTTAGGTTTAGAAGCCATAAAGTCATTCAATGGCCAGCTTAAAAAACTCTTCCTTTATTACTGGCAAAATAAACTTAACAAGCTAAATGCGAGTAAATATATCATAGGGAGCAATCTATTTGCAAAAACGGATAAATACGGCCGTAGTTAATGGAGTGCAGTTAAAAATTAATGAAAATCAAAGGGATAAAATGAAAAATAGCTTTTTACTTTGCTTCACTAAGAGAAAAGCTTATTGCTGAGGGCTTTTTTTATGTGTAAAATTAATACAGTTGCTGTGGAGTTATAGCTGTTTTTTATAAAAATTCCATAAATAGAGTAAACATTAGCTATTTCCAACTATACTTTTTATATTAACAATCGAGGTTATTGTGTACAGAAGACAAGTTAGTGCCAGCAGTATTATCCAATCCGCCTGGGATGTGCTAAAAGGCAATAAATCGATGTTGATTTTTCCTTTATTGGCATTTATTAGCGCGATCCTAATTATTTGTTCGTTTACTCATTCGTTTACCAACCTCGCGAGTTTCTCTAATCCCTCTAGTTATTACGAGTATTTTAAATTATGGCTATTCTATTTCATTAATTATTTTATTCTGACTTTTTTTAATGTGGGCCTTACTTGCTGTGCACTTAGAAAGTTGCAAAATGAAAGTACCACGTTCAAAGATGGGATTCTTGAAGCCTGTAAAAAAATACATCTGATTCTGAGTTGGTCCTTGTTTTTCGCAAGTGTTGCGATTATTTTTCAAATTCTCGAAGACAAATTGTCTTGGTTCGGTAAACTTATTACCAATATTTTCGAAATCGCCTTCTCTTTAGCGAGTTATTTAGTTACTCATGTTACGCACGGTCAATTTTAAGCTGCCATATTTTTAAGCTCCTGCCAAGCAATCTGGTTCGCTCTAAGAATCAATTTGTACTTAATAGCAAAGTGATTTAAATGAGTTTT
>NZ_RZGQ01000136.1 GCF_003989735.1 Legionella sp. km772
TTGGAAAATCAAATAATCACTATAAAGATCAAGCATATCCATTTAATTCCCTCCCTAAAATTAAGGGCGGAATTCTAATGCTTTTTAGTCAAACTACAAGTTTATGTGCGTAACATGAGATCTTGAGTAACTCCATCACCTTGTTCATACATTAAACCTAAATTATATTGGGCACTAACATTTCCTAGGCTTGCGGCTTTATCGTACCATTTCACTGCTTCCGTTTTATTTTTTTCGACCCCTATGCCCATATCATAATCATAACCTATGGCAAGGGCTGCATTTGAATTCCCTAAGGCTGCTGCTTTTTTATACCAGATTAAGGCGGTTTCATAATTTTGCGGAACCCCTGAACCGGTATCATACATATAGCCTAGGCCATATTGGCCTTCGGGATTATTTTGATCCGCTGCTTTTTGATACCAAGAAACCGCTTTGGAAAAGCCTTCGGGGGTGTTTTGATACCAATAAAAAGCCGCGAGCAGTACTTGGGCATCGGCATTGCCTTGATTGGCGGATGCCAAGAGCCATTTTTCGGTTTTCTCGGGGCTGTAGGTAACCCCTTCTGCGTTATAATACATTTTACCAAGGAGAAACTGGGCTTTAGCATCACCCTTTTCTGCCTCTGCGGACAATAACATATACGCTTTTTCAAAATGCTGTTGGTTATATGCTTCCTCGCCTTCTGCTGTTGTGGCAAAAACAGCAGTATTAGCTAGGGTAAATAAGGATAATGCAACAACATATTTCTTAACGTCCATGTCCAATCCTCTTTTAATGACTTATTGACATAAAGTATAAGACGAAAATTAAAAATTTGCTTAAAAACATTATTTTAGGCTTGGAGTAGCGGTGTGCGCTTCCTGTTCTTTTAGTTCAGGGGCTATATAGGGTTGAGCATGTTTAAAGCCGGCTAAGAGTATCTTCCTTGTCGCATAACCGACCCCTACTCCCGCTGCAAGAATGGGAAGTTCAACAGCAATTTTACGTCCAGCCTCAGCAAGTGGTTTAAAAAAACGAAGCATAGTTTCCTACTTATTGTAAAAAAATGAGCGCACATCATAAACAATGCGCTCATAAAATGCTATCTTTTCATTTTTAGGCGGATGGAAAATAATAGTTAATCATTCGCTCTATTTCCGCATCATCAACTCGACTTCCTTCCACTTTGGCCACCGGTTTAAAGAAAGCAGAATTACTTAAAGCTAAGGGAGGAAGATACTCAGAGGGGACTAGGCTGGCTAAAGGCTCAGTTCCTAAAAAATTATTGATTCCCGCAACCACCGAAAAACCGAAGCGGTTGAAACCATTCGCAAAGGCAGTTGTCATTTTTAGCTTGCATAAGGTTGGAATAATAATGCTAGAAATAAGGTTCATCATCGCTTAAAGAAATTTAGATTGACACCATCCAGTTAAAAGCATTTGCCGCAAAAGTTACCCACAGGTTATTTTGCGACAAATCAATCTACGCCTAGTACAGGCCAGTACGTCCCTAAGGGGCGGGGGAGCTAATGTCAGGATCTTGGAAACGAACCTTCTTTCCTAAAGCGCTCTTTTCTGCAGCGCGATTGAAAAAGGATGGGGTAGATAGCTGGACGCTTTCTGAGTAGCTAAAATTAACTATTTTATCAATCAATTGTTCTCCCATAGCTTGATCGATTAAATTTTTCTCGCTTGCCTCTATGATTTCGGGCAGGTATTTATCTTTAAAAGCAAATAGAGCCTCCTCGGTGCGATTAGTTTTTGCAAAAGCCTCTGTTATCCGGTCAATTAATAGTTGCGTTTTATCAAGAGCTTGACGCTTTAACTCTATGGCTTGCTGTATTTCACTCAGCGAGGCGCTAAACATCAATTCAGTGCTAGTTTTTCTTACGGTTTTAGCCGAATTAAAGCTGAGTTCTAAGCGCTCCTCAATCGTAGCTGTAATTAATTGCAAACGTTTAGAATCTGTATACGCCCCTTGAATGTTTAACAACTTCGCCACATAAACGATTAGTTGCGGATGCATATAGTGGATTGGACAGCGGCTATTCATATCCCTAGTAAATAACAAAGCATGAAACCTTCTTAGATCAGAGCTATTTTCTGCTAGTATGTTTTTTATCACTTGTTTTGTTTTGCTAAACTTACATTTGGAAGGATCAACTAAAATAAGCCATGAAGTCCCTGAGTAAGCATTTCCTGGCTGAGGTAAATCCAGCATACACAGGTCTTTAAGATAGGGTGATTCTACGCCCGCGGCATATTGAATTATTGATTTATTATATGTACATCTTTTACTAAATACTGCACTCAGGGCGTCTGAAAAATTTTTCTTATCTCGATTATCTTGAAGATGCTTAGCTCTAGCTGCATTAAGCTGTTTATAATAAGCTACTTCTTCCCCAGATAAACATGCTCTTCCCTTTCCATCATCAGATTTTGCATGATTCAGTGAGTCTGGTCGGGTAAGATCACTAGCATAATCAGGGTCAATGACGTCAATTATATTTTCAAGTAGATTGTCAATGAAATCAGCGCCAGCTGATGGCAAGACCTCAACCACCTTATCAAAGTTGAGGAGTCTTTGACGTTGTTCAGCCGAAAAACTCGCTTCCATGTCTAGATCCCACTGCTCTAGGCAGCGAGTATCTTTAAGCTGATTAAGATGACTTGATATTTCTGTGACCATGGAACGATGAAGAAAGTGTTGTGCGCTGCTTAGTCTTTTCGTTTCAAGCTCAGAAGCGCTGAGAGCAAAACCTAACACAGTCAGTGCGAATGCAAGATTGGAAGCAGTCATATAGTCAATAGGCCGACGTCCCCATTGATCTTTATTAAATAACAAGGCAGACAATTTATTCAAATCATTACGATATTCGAACAGAATGCTTTCAATGTTCTCTTTGGTTTTACTCGCCTTACATAGAGCTGGATCGATGAAGGAAAACCAGCTTGAGCCGCAGTCGGGATTAGCTTGATCGGGTAAATCGAGTTTAACTAGCTCAAGCAGATCGGGGTATTTTACATTCACCGCACAGACAATGGCCGAATTGCCATATTTATCCACCCTTTGAAAGAGCTTTGCCAACTCTTTTCCGTAACCACCCTTAAGCGCTTTATAATGCTCCTTCCAGGTAATTATCTCGTCCTTATTAGTTTTTACCAAGATGGGTACATAGGAGTTTGCATAGTACTTCAATAGAATGTTTGCGGACTATGGCCTCATGAAATTGAGGAAGTTTGTCTGTAACTGGCATTTTAATCTCTTAGTGCAATTAATTTATATTGGACTTTATTATACATAGGTGTATTTTATTTTGTCAATTTTGGTTTTTAAATTACATATCAGTCCGGCGCTCCAAATTGGCAATGGGTTAAGGAAAAGGCTGGGAACTAAGAATTGAGACTAAGGCAAGGTGAGACCTAAGATCTAGAGGCGCTCACAAGAGAGTGAAGAGCTAAAGGTGGGTTTACTTAAAATGAGTCCCCTAAAAGGGGGACTCTATCCTATCAATTAATTTTTTCTGCCAACCCTCAGTTGCAAACACCATTAATAACACAGTTTTTCAGATCAGTTGCAAACTTAAAGTTGTTGTTTTGATCGTAGGTGGCCTCCCAGTTAAATACTCCACCTATCGCACCATATGCTTTGGGAGGCACATAACTACCACAACTACTGCTGCTTGCCGTGGCTGTTTTTAAACATTGCAGTGCCCGTTTAATGGTGGTTGTGGGGGTTGCAGGAGCGCCATCACTTGCGCCACTGGCATTAGCGGCGGGATAACCAATAACTACTTGTGAAGGTTTCAAGTAGGAAATATAAGGTTGGAATCCGGTGTTGGTACCATTTGCTAATTTAGCTGGCCAATTGGCTAATAAATCCGTTGCCATAGCAACGGAAAAATCAGGATTGGATGTGGGTTCAGCACCGTAGCAAACTTGGTTAATACCATAGGCACAACCGGTATTATATAGTTGAATACCAACCCACGCTAAAGCATCATGGGTTTGCATGGTTAAAGCCGCATAATTACCCCAAGTTGCATCATAACCACTAGTCGCGGCAATATTAGCGACTTGAGGGGTTAAAGTAATCAACAAAGCGGGATTTTGGCTGTGCATGGCATTAATAATACTTGCTAACACCGCAATATCGCCTTGAGGCTGACTAAAGGTTCCTCCTCCATTGAGGCCATGCTCAATATCGATATCAAAGCCATCAAAGCCGTAATTGCTTATTAATCCCGTTAAGGAATTAATAAAACTTTGTTTAAAGGCATCTGCTGAAGAAGCGGAAGCGAGAACTTGATGGAAATCAACACTCGTATTAGGAAGGCTTGAGGAGGCACCACCTAGAGACAAAATAACTTTGATCCCAGCTTGATGCAAGGATTGAATATAGCTCTTAGTCACGGTGTCGAAAGCCGGTACAATTACCCCTGGAGTTGAGGTACTAAACACCCCAAAAGCGATCATCACGTGGGTATAGCCCGCATTTGCCAAGGATTGCGCAGTTGGTGGGGTTTTCCAACCAGGGATATAGGTGATGATGCGTCCACCATTATCCGCTAATTGAGTAAAGCTAAGCGACACAGTGCTATTCGCAGTGGCGGTAAACGGTTGGGGTGAAATAGTGGCAGAATATCCTGCCACAGGATCAGCAGTGACATTGTAGATCATGCCTTCCGCTAATTGCACTGTCGCCGTTCCTGTCCCACTAGCCAAATTAACCGATTGCGATATAGCATTGCTATTGTTGGTAGGTGTAAACGTAAGGTTTAAACTGCTTAAACTAGCAGGTGCACCTTTGACATCAATAGTTATTGAAGCTTGATTAACCTGAGCGCATTGATAAGTCAATGTACTTAAGGGAATCGGGCTTGCGCGCGCAATCACTAAAGCCGGATTAAATAGCGGGGTGCAGTTATAACCATTATAGCTAATGGGGGTGGAGGACAAGTTATAAGTACCGCCATCACTTAATTGACCAAGCACTGTAGTGCTATTCCAGACCACCGTTTTAGATACCGTATTACCATTAGGGCTTTGAGTTAAGAGCACGCTTGGGTTGGTACTATAACCCACCAGCTCTTGAGGTTGCTGCCCTAGTTTAAGATTTATTTTGCCCTCCGTTGGTGGAGGCGTTACGGCTGAATAGCTAAGGCTTGCATTAACCGTTTTATCAGCAAGGACTACCACACTCGTAGGTGACACCGTCCCTTTATACACTGTACCATTACTTGCACTGATATCCTCAGGCGATAAATTGTAGGTTCCCGCTGCAAGTCCTGCAACACTTATACTCGAACCCCAGGGTACTTGAATATCTTTAATATTTTGACCATTCATACTTACATGTACTAAGGCATAAGTCTGATTTATAGTAGTAGGTTTAGCTGTGTTATTCTTTAAAGCCAAGGAGCCTGTGCCCACCACTGAATTTAAATAGACATTTGCACTGCCTTCCACATAATCATGAGAGGCTACTCCGTATTTCAATTGGATAAATTTTCCTGCTGGTAATTGGGTGGAGCTTGGGGAGTAGGTTGGAAAATGCAGGGAGAGGCTTGCCAAATAAGTTCCATCTCCTTGAGCTTGGGATGAAATATTTAATTCATTGTCTGGATAGGCTAAAGGCGCAAAATCACCCCAAAAATTTGTATTTATCGGAGTTTTTGATTTAAAGGAGACGCTAGCATTTTGAAAATCTACTGTCTTCCCACAATTATTAGTTAACTTTAAAACAACAGACTTCCAATAGGCAGACCCGCTGGCGGTAAATTGAGTTGAAATGCAGGTGGTCGGTTGGGCGATTGATGTCGTTTGAGCGCTGATTCCTTGCGATACAACAAATAAAGCCCCCAGACCCAGAGATAAAGTAGTGTTCATAATAAGTTCTTCTTATCGGCCAAGGTAATTATAAATTTAGCACAGCAAAATGGATTTACAATGATCAATATGAAAACAGTTTTGACAAAAATAAACGGTACAGCAACGAGATTCATTCCCTAAAAAACAAATAATGTACTAAAATTAAACATATACCCATTCAAATTTGTTGTTCAACGCGCAAGAATTCAACTAGTAGTAGCCATAAAAAAGTACAGTCAGTTAATTAAGCCTAAGCGCCTTTAATAGTAAAAAAATAGTCTAGGAGAACCACGATGAATTTTATAATGAAAGAGCCCTTTGAAAAACCAAGACCAATAGACACCAAAGAGCGAGTGCCTAAAGAGAAGCCTGAACCCTTATAAATAAGAAGTAAGACTCTATAGCGGTTTTACCATGAGATCGGGTAATTTCTCGCTAATGCTCCTTGATTTGGGCAAGGATGCTGGATGATGGGTCACAATGTAATGGATAAGCTTTTCGCGGACTTCATTACGTAGCGCAGAAACATCATCGGCATTTTTAGCGCTGGCTAAGACCCGCAATTGCATGACTTGCGCTTGCAAATCACTTACCGTGATGTTACCCACTTTTCCATCCCATAAGGGTGACTTACTTAATATACTATTTAACTCTTCACGTAATTGAATAACGGGGAGAGTAAAATCTACGTATAAAAAAACGGTGCCAATTAAATTATTATTTTTATCGCGGCTCCAATTTTGAAAGACATTCTCTAAAAAATAATTCGTAGGTACCACTAACCGTCGCCAATCCCATAATTTAACGACTACACTGCGAAAATTGATTTCTTCAATGGTGCCAAATTCGTTATTAATCACCACGGTATCGCCAATTTTTATAGGCTGGGTGAACGCAATTTCAAGTCCTGCCAAAATACTGGTCAAGGATTTCTGGGCGGCAAAAGTAAAGACAAGCCCAACCACACCGGCTGTGGTTAAGACACTAGCACCTAGGGCTCGCACATTATCAAAAAGCATCAAGATTGCGCCCAAGCTGAGTATGACAATTAAACTGTATACAATCCGTTTTATAATAAGGGTTTGGGTATAAATTTTCCGTGCCGCGAGGGTCCCACTTTTTTTGGGTAGATAGCGATGCACTAATAATTGTTCAACCACATCCACCACTTTAAATAAAATCCAGCTAATTCCCACAATAATTAAAATGCTGGTGAGCTTCGTTAAAATAAACGACATCGCTGCAGAAATATTAATGTATTGTACTAAAACGTTAAATAAAATTAAGAAAGCCAAAATTTTGAGCACTACAACAAAGAGGGGCAACACGATTTTAATGAGGGAATGCTCATCAAAAGAACTCGTATCCCTCACCAAGACAAAGGCTTTATCGATAACCCGTACCGCCAGCCAATATACGCCAAGAAAAATACAAAGATAAAAAATACTTTGCTCTAAAGTACTAATTGTTGGAGTTATAGCGAGTTGTTTTTTTAAAAAATCACTATTTTGAAAACATAAATGAATAATGGATAAGCCCACCATAAACAAAACCGGCGCAAGCCAAAGTTTGAGAAAGGTAGTCATTTGCTTGGGTTTAGCAAGTTTTTTTTCTTGATTTTTCATAGGCAACGTCCCTGAAGTTTTTATAGACAAGATTTTATTTTGAATTGGTCACAGATTTTTTAATTTCACTTCGATCTACCCCCTCTCCCGCGATAGGAACTTTGATAGTATGATGATGCC
>NZ_RZGQ01000137.1 GCF_003989735.1 Legionella sp. km772
CAAGTGAAATAAAAAAATCTAAAAATCCTTCTTCCAGCTTCATTCCTATATCCATTTAAATGAAGCTAGCCTCTCATTATTTACCGATTTAAGCTAGATTTTTTTCATGAGGTGGCCCTGAATGTTGAGGAGGATTATCTTGAATCGTAATAGGCAAGGTTGTATTGTTATAGCAATGCTTTTTAATAACCTTTGGTATTGCGATTGCTCATCTTTTCTAAAATTAAATCATGGATACCACCTGATTTTAAATATTGGCCACAAATAGGAGTGGCTTGTTTATTGATTTGCATCTATGCTGCTTATCGTTATTTTGCCTATTATGATACGCGTTCTAATGATGCTTATGTTTCAGCTCACATTGTGAATATTGCCGCTGTGGTTTCAGGTCCGGTCACCAAACTTTATATTAAAGAAAACCAACAAGTTAAAAAAGGCGCCCCATTAATCGAAATAGATCGACTACCCTATCTTTATGCAGTAGAACAAGCTAAAGCAAAATTAACCATTGCTAAACTTAATTACGAAAATGAAAAAATTGCTGTTTCTAAAGCAGAACAGCAGCTTCAACAAAGCAAAATAATGCTTAGTTTAAGTCAAGATCATTATAAGCGGTATACACCACTTCAAGCTAAGGGGGATTTGCCTACTATTACGGTAGTCAATTTAATCGATAAAATGAAAGATCAGGAAGCAGCAATTCAAATAGCTGAGCAAGAATTAAAAATTGCCCAAACCAATTTAGACGATAGTCCAATTCTTGCTGCACAAGCCGAATTAGCTCAAGCCTTATATATGCTAGATCATACGATTTTATATGCTCCCGAAGATGGTTATATTACCAACTTTAATGTCCGAGTGGGGCAATATATTAAGCCGGGAGAGGGTTTATTTGCTTTAGTTGAAACCAAACTTTGGTGGGTAGTAACGCGCTATCGTGAAACAGCCATTCGTCTGATTAAACCTGGCGATAAGGCCAAGATTACTATCGATATGTATCCTGGCAAAGTATTTCATGGTCATGTAAATAGCATAGGTTGGGGTATCAATCGGGTTCAATCAGGTAGTGTTGCCCCATCCACACTAGAATATTTAGAGGCCACCGAAGATTGGATCCGTATTGCTCAACGTTTTCCTGTTCGTATTTACATTGATGATGTCGATGATGCTTATCATTTGCGTATTGGTGCTAGCGCTGAAACTGTAACTTATAGGAGATGAGGTGTTTCCTTATTGGCCGCGAACGGTAGAAAATAGAGCTGCTTTACGCACGGCCATCGCAGCCTTGTCCGCTGTATTAGTGGCCTTTACTTTTCATCTACCAAGCCCTTATTGGTCGGGTATGAGTGTGGTTATCATCTCCAATCTTTATACAGGTAGTATTATTGATAAAGCCCTTATGCGGATTATAGGAACCATCATCGGTGCTGCCTTAGGTTTTTATCTTGTAGGGATTGTTGCTAATAGTTTCCTCTTATACTTACTAAGTTGTTTTTTAATTATCGCGGTAAGTGTATATTTTTATTATTACAGCAGGTACGGCTATGCCTACTTATTAGGCGCATTGTGCGCCTTTATTATTATCTCCCAAATTACTATCAATCCTCAAAATGCTTTTAATGTAGCCATATGGCGACCGATAGAAATTGCTGTTGGCGTGGTAGTTTTTGCACTGTGTGTGTATGTATTTTTCCCAAATCATTTAAAAGATAATATAACGAGTCAAGTAAGCGATTTATTTAATAGCTATATTCAAGAATTTAAAAAATTGGCTGTTTGTATTGCCAACAATGAAATCAAGGTGGCGGAGCTCAGTGATAATAATTTGAAAATTAAAAAAAAGCTTCGTAAGGCCACGGAACTTATCGTATCACTTAATGTGGAATTAGGTACTAACCAAGCTCAAACGGATAGATTACGCGCTTTTTTGGACACGTTTTTTACCTTGGCCAGGCAAATACAATATGTAATCGCACTACCTTATATTGCAGCGGATTTACAGCTTTTACAAGCAGCCTCAATAGATAAACTTTTTCTTGCAATTACTGATGATCTTCAACAAATCCACCGGGCTTTTATTACAGCACAAACTATTGAATTAAGTTTGAAAAGCAAACTTGCCTTGACTGAATTTGAAGAGCAAATAAAAAAAGAAGCAATTCTTGCGAGGAGCGATTTTATTTATGCATTCATTGTATTTTTTAATCAAGTCATCCAGCATTTATCGTTCTTACATTCCTTATTAGGACAAACACCCATAGCGCAAGAAAAACCCTATGTTTTATTGACTAGAAAAGACAGAATTAAAACGGATGATAAGGAATTAATTAAACATGCCATTAAAGCGGGTTTATCGGTGTTGCTTGCCTTGGGTTTTTGGTTAGTTAGCAATTGGCCTGGTGGAATTAATGGAATTATTAGTAGCCTCGTAATATCCATGCGCTTAAATCTTTTAGAAATGAAGAATGTAATTATCCATCGCTTGCTCGGTTGTAGTTTAGGAGGAGGGCTTGCGCTAGTTTCCTTAGCAGTAGTCGAGATGAATTTATATGATTTTATAGTACTGCTATTTTTTGCTGTATGGGGCTTTTCTTATTTCATGTTTAAGTTTCCTAAATATGCTTATATTGGTTTACAAGCGAATATTGCTTTGATTATTACCTTAGCCCAAGAAGGGGGACCACCTACTTTATTAGATCCTCCTCTTCAACGCTTAGCAGGTGTTGTTATAGGGATTGCTGCAAGTTTTATTGTGGCCAACATTTTATGGCGTTCTGATGTATGGACTCTTTTACAACGCTATTTAGAAAAAATTTATAACTACCTGACTTTTAACTTAAGACAAGCGCTTCTTATTACCGAAAAAAAGACAATCTACGATTTAGCGAGTATCTTTTGGCTGGCTCGGGGTTTAATTGAAGGCCTTAGTGATTTGGATTTGAAGAAAAAAAAGCTAACTAAATTAACTGCCTTTCGCCAACGTTTCGAATCCTTGGTAATGACGCAGGCTACTATTAGCTATATCCTAACTTCAATTGATAAAGACAAAGCCCTTAGTATTGCAAATCAACTTGAGTTGGATTTACTCCCTTATGAGCAGGAGCTGGTATTTTTATATGAGAACAATGCTTATGTACAGGCCCTCCCTCTCTATGAACAGTTAAACCAGTGTATAGAGAAAATACAAAGTCATCCTCTCTATTTAACTATTGAATTTTCCGACTTAAGAAATTTATTAGCTTATTTAAATGCTCTCAAACAGTTGTGTTTACGGATTATCAATAACCAAATAGATTCCAGTAAGGATAGGATCGGGAATCCATTAACTACTTGAAAATAAAGTGGATTTTGATGGATTATTTTATATTTTTAGGATAGGCTAAACTTCCCTATTTATTTTTTGGTTGCATTTTGTCTCATCTCGTGTAAAATTTGACCTCTTATGAAAGCAAAAATACTATACATTTTAGTGGCTGTAGCCGCAATTACCCTAGGTGTCTTTGCCTGGTGGTTCAATGCACCCAAACCCATGTTTCGGGTGGTTAGTTTTAAAGAATTGCCTGGATGGGATAAGGCCGATCTGAAAAAATCTTTAGACACCTTTAAAGCCTCTTGTCGTGCTTTTGTTAAGCAAGAACCTGAACAAATTGTGGGTACTGATCATATTGAATTACAAGCCAAAGATTGGCATCCCTCTTGCCAAGCGGCTTTACAAATAAAACATGATGATCAAGATCTTAAAATCTTTTTCCAAAAATGGTTTGCTCCGGTTGAGTTTTACGCCGATAAACCGGCTAATGGTTTATTCACCGGTTATTATATGCCTTCAATTAAAGGGAGTTACACTCGCTCCCCTGAATATAACGTGCCTATATATGAAGTCCCTAAGGATTTAGTAACTTTAGATTTGGGATTGTTTATACCCCATTTAAAAAACCGCAAAATTGTAGGGCGCTTAGAGGGCAATAAAGTTGTCCCTTATTATACGCGTGAACAAATTAATAAGGGTGCCGTTAAAGGTAAAGCTCGCGTTTTATTATGGATCCATAGCCCAATTGATCGTTTGTTTTTAGAAATACAAGGTTCTGGGGTTATTGAGCTTGATGATGGTTCACGTCTTTTTATAGGTTATGATGGACAAAATGGGGCGCCTTACACGGCCATAGCTGGTGTGTTAATTAAGAAAGGAATTATGACTAAAGATAATGCGTCAATGCAGGCTATTAAGCGTTATTTAGAAGCAAATCCTGAACAAATTGATCCGATCATTAATCAAAATAAATCCTTTGTTTTTTTCCGTAAGCTTAAATTAGACGGGGCTTTAGGTTCGCAGGGGGTTGCTTTAACACCGGGATATTCTTTAGCTATTGATCGTCAGTGGATACCAATGGGTGCTCCGTTGTGGTTGAGTACAACGCGTCCAGATAGTAAAAATCCTGAGCTTAATAAGCCGATGCAACGTTTGATGATAGCGCAAGATACTGGTGGCGCAATCAAAGGTAAAGTACGTGGAGACGTCTTTTGGGGTGGGGGAAAGCAAGCAACTTTAATCGCCGGCCATATGAAAAATCCAGGACACTATTGGATGCTTCTACCTCGCCATATGGTTTCTCGCATCGAAAAAAATACTTAGCAAAGTAGAAAGTTTAACCCGTATTATGCTGCGAACTTAACACGGGTTATTGGCTAAACTATGAGGCACTAGTTGACGTTGTTACTGGGTTTTTTTCCTTATCGCCCTCTGTCGTTGCTGCAGGGGCAGCATCATTGATTACGGGAGCAGTATTGCCTTTCAGCGCTTCATCTAAGGTAATAAATTTATAACCATTCTTTTTGTACATCTCAATAATATCGCCTAAGCATAAACTATTTAGCAGATTTGCATGGATCAATAAAATTTGCTTCGTTGGCTGCCCCTCAACTTTTTTTGCTCTTTTTTCTGCTCTAAGTGTTTGTTGCCAAATAAAAGCAAGATAACGTTTTTTAAATTGCTCTAATCTTTGTGCTCTTTGGCGATAAGGAATGCGATAAAATTGAGCGTTAAATTCATAATCCTTACTGTCTACTGTGACCGGGGCTACAATATAGTGATGTTCTGCCAGATAATCGAGAACCTTTTGCTTTTTCTCGCCTTTGCCTTCAGCTAAGTAGGGATAACGAAAATATTTCGGTTCCGTCATCACTGGTGATAGCCGATTATCGGCGCGATCAATGTCAGCAATATATTTATCTGCACTTTCACTATTTAAACTACGATGAGTATAGGTGTGATTGCCCACGTTGAAGCCTTGATTACGGAAAATTTCTAAAAATTCCCATTCATTTTTGGCTATAGCACCTCCAATCACAAAGCCCGTAGCAGGCACTTGATTTTCCACTAAGGCGTTTACTATGGCCATAAAGCGTTCTTGCGTTCTTTTTAAGTTTGCAGGGGTGCTGGTGCCTGAGCCTACAAAGGGTAGATCATCTATAGTAATGGCAATTTCGTTTTCAGCAAATAGGTTGGAATTTAAAAAGAAAATCAATGACGCTAAAACGAGTCCTTTGTTGAACATGTTTTCCCCTTGCAGGCCGAGCCTGTTCTTATTTTAATTGTTTAATTAACTATAGTCGAAAATAAAAAATATGCTAACTTGTTGATCTGTATTGAAAATAATAAGTACCTTGTGAAAAGATGAATTATACTATTTAATCTATAATCAGAAGGATAATAATTTTGCGAATTAGGAGATTCCATGTTGGACAATTATAATCGATTAATATTTCAGGGGCTTTTATCAGTATTAATAACTTCAAGCTCAGTACTTTTTGCTGCTAATAGTCCTAGTTCTAATCCTGTCCAACTTGCGGATGTTACACCAGCACAAATCACTCCTACTCAGATCAATCCAACCACCATTAATCCTACGACCATTAATCCCACAACCATTACTCCGCCCACAATAAATCCCACTGTGATTAATCCAACCACAATCAATCCGGTTGTAATTAATCCTACGACCATTAATCCTACGACCATTAACCCCACCATTATCAATCCAACCACGATTAATCCAACGACGATTAACCCTACCACGATTAACCCAACAATCATTAATCCGCCAATTGTCAGGCCCCAAACAGTTACGCCTGCAACCATAACGCCTTCTATCACTACACCCACTACCATAACCCCAACAACAACAACCCCAACAACAACTACGCCAACAACCATTACTCCTGCAACAGTAACTCCTGGAAATACTTCGGCGGCAGAAAGTACTTCAATTTCTATTCCTGATACCACTAGCTCCGAGCAACCTAGATCTAAAAAACATAAAACGCATTTTCCCAGTGGTATGGTTGTCAAAACTGAGGGTAGAGTTGAGGTTTTAATTGATAATAAAAAAATTCATCCCCTTAGAGTAAAATCCTTATTTTATGCTAAACAGATTATTATTACGAAAAAGGAGAGTAAGGTAGGTTTGCGTTTCAATGATGGGACTTTTATTGTTCTTGGACCCGAATCGGCTCTAGAAATCAAAAAATATCATTTTACTTTACCTGCAAAAGGGCAAACCTATTCGGGCTCATCGAAGGATCGCGCTGTACTTAAATTAATTAGAGGAAATTTAAAGGGCCAGTTAGGTGCTTTAGCTATTTTTAATAAGCCTAGTGCTTTTGCTATCTTAACACCTCGTGGTAGGCTTGAATTAGCAGACGCTAAAAGCAACTCCACAGTAGAGTTAATCTATAACAACAAAGTGGGACTAGTAATTAAAGCGATCGGTATTTTAAGTAACTCTAAAGGACAGGTTTCTTTAACCGATAAAAATTACGGTTTAGTTAGTGCCGTAATCGGATCCGCACCCACCACTACGACCACCGTCCCAACCATTTTATCCGATGTAGTGATGCTTACCACCGCTAAGTTTTTTGCAATTGAATTAGGTCAGGTAAATACCTTTTATAGTGAAAATATTATTGCTGAAGAGGAAAGCGAGTTGACGAGTGAGGTTGCAGACACTTCTTCGGATAGCGATGCAAGTAGCGATAGCGATGTTGCTAACCTAAGCTCCGATGATGAGGGGGATGATGATGGGGATGAGGAAGACATCGATGATGAGGACGACAGTGATGATGAGGACGATAGTGATGATGGCGATGATGACAGTGGTGATGACGACAGTGGTGATGATGACAGTGGTGATGAATAAGCCTCTGAGAAATTAATCCTACGGCCTGCATGTTAAAAGCTAATAAACTTTGCAGGCTAATATGAACATCCAAAGAATAGAGTAAATGCTATAATTACTTTTAATAACAAAGGTTATATTGAGACTATCTCGGATGAGTAAGCTAATTGATGCTATCTACAAAATCAATTTTGTTATAAGTCATAAATGTATAGACAAAACAGAAACCATATTAAATAAGCAGATGGTGCAAAATAGCTATAGTTATTTTTCACAATTGAATAACTCATGTTACGCACGGTCAATTTTAAGCTGCCATATTTTTAAGCTCCTGCCAAGCAATCTGGTTCGCTCTAAGAATCAATTTGTACTTAATAGCAAAGTGATTTAAATGAGT
>NZ_RZGQ01000138.1 GCF_003989735.1 Legionella sp. km772
GCTCTCCTGGCCTATGGACTTGTGGATAAGCCATTCTGAGAGTAAGGTGAATGAACTAACAAACCGGGAATAGCTCTTATTTTTCCTGAATTTTGTTCCAGATCCCCGGACCTAGCTAACCATCACCTGCTGAATACATTAATCCCACATTTCGCTGGGCAACAGGATTACCTTGTTCAGCAGCTTTCATATACCACTTAAATGCCTCAGGAAAATTTTGTTTTACCCCTTTACCCGAATCATAGATGAAACCTAGACTTAATTGAGCTTGAGAATAATTCTTGTCCGCCGATTTTTGGTACCATTGCCGGGCTGCCTCAGTGTCCTGGAGAACGCCATTACCATATTCATACATGTGACCTAACAAGTACATTGCCTCTTCGTTGCCATCACGAGCAGCTTGCATTAAGTGAGGGTAAGCAGTGGTATAATCGCCGTTTTCGTAAGCAGAAAAACCTATAAATACGTCAGCAAAGGCAGAGTTGAGGCTGACTGCTAAGAATATCGCTCCAATGAAAGCCCGCATGCTTTCTCCATTTTCTTCTTCCTTATCTAAAATAGTAGAATAAAGAATCAACAAAGCAAGTTATTGCACAGCAATGGAAAGGGTTGGATGATAAAACTAAATGGTTTATTTCACCTTCATCTAAATGTAATAGCTTATACTACCGATGTACAGCTGAGGGAAAGGATGAGCTATCTAAAAATTTAATTGTTAATACGGCTCTAGTTCCAGGATTGGTCGTGCATAGCTATTCAATTCGCCGAGCCAAAGTAACCTTCTTACTCATTTCGTCTCCTATTGAGCCCTTGCCCAGAAAAAGAATAAGCACAACGCATAGAAGTAAATCAGAAGAATAAAACCGCCTCGAATCGCAGCTCAACGCTCCTTTCAAGACGGTCAAAACGCTTGTAAAACCTACAAAGCTTCAAATATTGCCGCGGCACCCATGCCAGTACCTATACACATCGTAACCATCCCATAACGCCCTTTCGTCCGGCGTAAACCATGCAATAAGGTTGCTGTCCGAATGGTTCCGGTGGCCCCTAGTGGATGCCCCAATGCAATGGCGCCACCTAAGGGGTTGACCTTGTCTTTAGGTAAACCCAAATCCTTAATCACGGCTAAAGCTTGGGCCGCAAAAGCTTCATTTAGCTCAATCCAATCTAGTTGATCAAGGGTGATGCCCGCACGTTTAAGAGCAAGGGGTATAGCTTTAATGGGGCCAATTCCCATAATTTCAGGAGGAACACCTGCTACGGCAAAGCTTAACAATCTTCCCATTGGTCTTAGGTTATACATACGTAAAGCTTCTTCACTTGCTAATAAGGCGATGCCTGCACCGTCACTAGTTTGTGAACTATTACCGGCAGTTACACTACCACGGGCAGCAAACACTGGTCTTAATTTGGAAATAGCCTCATAAGAAGTATCTGCTCTTGGGCCTTCATCTTCACTAATCAATTTTTTCTTAGTGATAAGCGAAGAATTATCGAGATCGGGTTGGCGAATGGTAATTTCAATAGGAACAATTTCTTCTTTAAAATAGCCATTTTGTTGAGCAAATATAGCCTTTTTATGGCTTTCAGTAGCAAACTCATCTTGCTGTTCACGGCTAATTTCCCATTGTTTAGCTACATTTTCAGCAGTAATTCCCATTCCATAAGCAATCGCGACATCCTCATCATTAAAAATAACAGGGTTTGCAGTGTATTTATTGCCCCCTAAAGGCACCATCGACATGCTCTCAACGCCGCCGGCTAGTGCTAAATGCATATCACCATTACGGATGGAGGCGGCTGCCGTAGCTATGCTTTGCACCCCGGATGAGCAGAACCGATTAATCGTCATTGCAGGTACCGATTGTGGTAAATCTGCTAATAGTGAAGCTATACGAGCAACGTTCATACCTTGTTCTGCTTCTGGCATCGCGCAACCGATAATGACATCACCAATTTCTTGCCAATCGACTGATTGATTTCGCGCCGTCAGACTTTTGATAGTATGGGCTAATAAATCATCGGGTAAGGTATTTTTAAATACTCCACGGGGTGCTTTACCCACTGGCGTACGCAATACATCAACTATATATACATTAGTCATTATTCAATCTCCTTTTGCTTAATTGCGCAGTGGTTTGCCAGTTTCTAATAAATGCATTATTCGAGCTTGAGTTAATTCGGTTTTAGCGAGCTTAATAAAGGCTTCACGCTCTAATTTTAACATCCATTGCTCATCCACCAAGGTATTCTGGTTTAAATCACCACCGCAAAGCACGAAAGCCAACTCATTAGCAAGTGTGTAGTCATGTTTAGAAATAAATCCTCCCTCTAGCCAATTGACTAAGCCTGCTTGTAAGCGCGCATGCCCTTCCATCCCTGCAATTTTAAAACGCGGTGCTAATGGAGGAAGGTAATTGCTTTCTTGTAAAGCCTTAATCTTAATCAAAGCAGCATATAGGACTTCATTGCTATGCATCATCCGTTGATCAGTGGCTCGCAGGTACCCCATTTGTTTTGCCTCAGTAGCGCTACTAGCCACTTGCGCAGTCGCAATTTGTTGGAAATAACTTTGAATATAAGACATAAGATCAGCATTGGAGGCTTGCGAAGCTGCACGTAAAGCCATTTCTTTACAGCCTCCGCCAGCAGGAATTACTCCAACCCCTAACTCCACTAACCCAGGATAGGATTCAAAAGCCGCTACCACCCCATCACAATGCATCATTAACTCACAACCACCACCTAAAGCACGACCTCTTAATGCAGCGACAGTGGGAATGACACTGTATTTTAAGCGCAGGGCAACTTGTTGAAACTGAGCAATCATCTCTTCTAAAGCCTGCATTTTATTTTCTTTAATTAATAAAGAAACGCCACGTAAGTCCGCACCGGAGCTGAAGTTCTGTGCATCGTCTTGATAAACAATTAAACCTTGGAATTGTTTTTCTGCTAACTCTATACTTTTTTGCAAACCATCTAATACGGCTTGTCCAATAGTATTTGCCTTGCTTTTAAAACTAACCACAGCAATATCGTCTTTAAAATGACGCAACACTACCCCGTCATTTTCATAGAGAGTAGCGGCATGGTATTTAGGCTCTTGTATTACCCGATCAGCAAATATTTGACGCTTGTACACCTCTAATTGGCTACGAGGTTGGTATTCTTTTTTGATTGGAGAATACGCGCCTTGCTCCGTATAAAAAGCTTTAATTTCTGACAGCCAAGAAGGTAATTTAGCAGTGCTCAACGCGGTATTAGCTTGAATTGCTTGCCCGATAAACTGGAGCATTTGTTGTAAATCAGATTGTTGCCAGGTCTCAAAAGGCCCTTGCATCCAACCAAATCCCCACCTAATAGCTAAATCCACATCGCGTACATTTTCTGCAATCTCTTCGAGATGGTAAGCGCAGTAATGAAATAAATCTCTAAAGCAAGCAGCTAAAAATTGTGCTTGTTTATTATAAGAGTTAATTAAGGCTTGCATACGAGCTATCGAATCAGGATTTTTCATTATCGTTTTTACTTCATCGCACACCTCGGCCGCTGAAGGTCGATAATTATTATTTTTAAGATCGTATACTTCGATAATTTTACCATTTTTTCTATAAAGGCCTTGGCCTGTTTTTTGTCCTAGATGACCTGCGCTAATTAAATTGTTTAGCCATTCTGGCAAGTTAAATAAAGGATGCCAAGGATCATCTTTTAATTGTTCCTGCATAGTATTAACAACATGTTTCATTGTATCTAAGCCTACGACATCCATGGTACGAAAGGTCGCAGATTTAGGTCTACCTAATAAAGATCCGGTAAGGGCATCTACCTCATCAATCCCCATACCCATTGCCATAGTATGGTGAACAATGGTCAATAAAGAAAAAACACCTACTCGGTTGGCAATGAAATTAGGTGTATCCTTGGCTCTTACCACCCCTTTCCCTAAATACCGAGTCAACCAGCTTTCTAAATGATTTAATAACTCTTTTGAAGTAGCTTGAGCAGGGATTAATTCGGCAAGATGCATGTATCGAGGCGGATTAAAAAAATGAACCCCACAAAAGCGCTCATGATGTTGTTGAGGTAAAACCGTACATAAACTATTGATACTAAGGCCTGATGTATTACTTACTAAAATGGAATGGTTTGATAGATAGGGGGAAATCTTTTTATATAAATCCTCTTTCCAGTCCAAACGCTCAGCGATAGCTTCAATAATTAAATCGCAAGAGGATAATTCCGCCAAATGTTGCTCATAATTACGCGCCTGTACTAAACTTGCTGTTTGCGCAGTAGCTAAGGGCGAAGGTTTAAGTTTCCCCAAATTAGCAATCGCTTTATCTACTATGCTATTAGCCGGCCCCTCTTTGGCAGTCAAATCAAATAATAAGGTTTCAATGCCAGCATTCACACAATGTGCAGCAATTTGAGCACCCATGACGCCAGCACCTAAGACGGCTACTTTCTTTATATAAAAAGGCTCCTGCATTATTATTCCCTCTTGTTGGTAAAACAACCATTAAAAGTAAAAAACCCGGTTGCAAGCAACCAGGCTACATTTAATATTAAAATACATCTAGGTTGGGCCGTGACCCAATTTTTTTAACACGCTTAGACTACTTAATTAAGATAAATTAAACTGGATTCCTTGTGCTAAAGGTAAGTCATCACCCCAATTAATTGTATTAGTTTGACGACGCATATAGGCTTTCCATGAATCAGAACCTGACTCACGTCCACCACCAGTTTCTTTTTCCCCACCAAAAGCACCACCGATTTCGGCTCCTGAGGTGCCAATGTTTATATTGGCAATACCGCAATCAGACCCCCACGCACTTAAAAAACGCTCGGCATTCTTTAAATTTTGAGTAAATAAAGCCGAAGACAGGCCCTGAGGAACACTGTTTTGTAAGCTAATTGCTTCATCTAAATTACGATAAGACATCACATATAATATAGGTGCAAATGTTTCTTCCTGCACAATATCCCAATGATTTTCAACATCGGCTACTAAGGTAGGCTGAACAAAAGACCCCTCTTGATTAAGTACTTCTCCACCAAATACAATTTGTCCGCCAGCTTTTTTAACGCGCTCAATAGCTTTCGTAAATTGCTCCACGGCGTGCTTATCGATTAGAGGGCCCATAAGATTTTTTTTATCAAGTGGATCACCAATAGTCACTTGCTCGTAGGCATGTTGCAATTTTTTAAGAACTTCATGGTATTGCGACTCATGTACAAATAAACGGCGAGTAGTAGTACAACGTTGACCGGCTGTACCAACAGCACCGAATACAATACCAGGGATAGCTAATTTCAAATCAGCGGATTGATCAAGAATAATTGCATTATTTCCCCCTAGCTCTAAAATAGTTTTACCCAGTCTGCCAGCTACTTTGGCAGCCACTACTTTACCCGCTGCTGTTGAGCCAGTAAATGAAATTAAAGGAATGCGTGAGTCATTCACTAGGGCATCTACTACTTTTTGATCAGAAGGAATAACAAGGCTAAATATCTCAGGGCAATTATTATCTTTTAAAACCTGATTGCATATATGCTGCACAGCAACAGCACATAAAGGAGTTTTAAGGGAAGGCTTCCAAAGGGTTACATTACCACAAATGGCGGCTAAGAAAGCATTCCAAGCCCAGACAGCCACTGGAAAATTGAAAGCAGAAATAACAGCAACAACTCCATAAGGGTGCCATTGTTCATACATGCGATGATTGGGGCGTTCAGAATGCATAGAATTACCATAGAGCATTCGCGATTGACCCACAGCAAAATCAGCAATATCAATCATCTCCTGAACTTCGCCATCCCCCTCTTGCTTGGATTTACCCATTTCTAAAGAAACTAGACTGCCTAAATTGTCTTTATGATCACGTAAAGCCTGGCCAATTTGACGGATAATCTCCCCCCGTTTAGGGGCTGGAACTTTTCTCCATTCCTCGGCAGCTCGTTGAGCACGAATCATTACTTGCTCATAATCATTCATTGAGCAAGTAGCGACTTCTCCTAGCTTACTGTTGTTACTAGGGCTATAAGAACTTAATATATTATTATTAAGTTCACTAGACCAGCCTTGGCCACTAAAAGCACCAGGATTGGTGCTTTTTAGATGTAAACGAGTTAACAACTCCATTGAGGACTCCTAAGCGTAATACTTGCCAAAACGATTTTCTAAAACTCGCGCTAACTCAAAGTTTTCTTGTAAAACAAGACCTCTGTACTCATTAGCCTGGCCCAGTACAAGATCTACTACAGCACAAACTCCTGATGCCGTACTAACTTGAATAGCAGACCATTGCAAACCGCGAATCATTTCAGGATAAACTTTTTTCACATAACTTTTCTCTGTCAGTTCGCCTTTTTTTATTCCTTCAACGGTTACATAAACAATCACAATATCTTGATTTGTTTTAGGAATAGCGTTTTCTAAAATACGTTTTAGAGTGGGTCTATCTTCATTTAAACGTAAGTCATTCATTAAAAATTTCATTTTCTTACAATGACCAGGATAACGAATAGTCTTATAGTTCATTGTTTGAACTTTACCAACGTATAACTCCGCTAAGCTTCCTAACCCTCCAGAAGTATTAAAGGCCTCATATTCACATCCATCAATTTGAATTGACTCAAGACCTTCTAGCGGGGCCATGGTCACTTCTTTGCCTCGTTTAATTCCAAAGCAAGGGTTGCCATATTCATTGATTACCCCATCAGTCGACCAGGTTAATGAATAGTGAAGTGCATTATTGGCGCGTTGAGGTAAGGCACCGACCCGTAATTTTGCATGATGACACTCTTCAAATTCATGCATTAAGCTATTTGCTGCGATACTAATGAAGCCTGGAGCTAATCCACATTGGGGAACAAACGCAGTTTCCGCGCCTTCGGCAATTGCCTTTACTGCTTCCGTAACAGAAGTATCTTCAGTGAGATCAAAATAATGGGCTCTTGCTGCCTTTGCCGCCGCTGCAACATGCGTATTTAAGAAATAAGGTAAACTTGAGATAACTGCTACAATATTATGCTTTTCCAAGTATTCTTGCGTAGATTGCTCATCTTTTACGTCTAAAGAAACTGTTTTAATCTCGGGTAACTGTTCTAATAAGCGTTTAACATCCGAACCGCTAAACTCAACATCAGCTAAGTGAACTTGATAAGAGCCACTATCAGCTAATAAACAAGCAATTAAGCTACCAATCTTTCCTGCACCTGTAATCATTACGTTATACATACAATCCGTCTCCTTTGTAAAACGAGAAACATCGTACACAAAATCTAAGAGGATAGATAGATAATTTATTCAGAAAATATCATTGGAAAAACAAATATATTTGTATAAAAACAATTACAATCAAAGTTTAAATAGCGCTGTTTTTACGCTAAAGTGGGGATAGGAGAAGCCACTGTACCCAGGGTCACCTCATGAAAAATTTTGAGATAAGATAGTGGTTAAAATAGAATCATCCCATCCAGCATTTTTTCTGAGCCGCTTAATAGATTGCCTTTTCATCTGATTTTTAGTTAAT
>NZ_RZGQ01000139.1 GCF_003989735.1 Legionella sp. km772
AAATCAAATAATCACTATAAAGATCAAGCATATCCATTTAATTCCCTCCCTAAAATTAAGGGCGGAATTCTAATGCTTTTTAGTCAAACTACAAGTTTATGTGCGTAACATGAGATAATAACCAAAATGGTAAAATTTAACCAACGAATTTATCGGTTTGCATTTAGTCGTTTGTATGATAACGTATTAATCCGCTTTGTGACCAAAAAAAATGCACTACTCTCCTTCGGCATTGAGTATCTGTTCAAGGAGATTTAAAAACTTTGCGTTTTATTTGCTGCTCAATTATTACTAGGAATTTGGAGAATTAACCAACAATGGCTCATTACAATACACCCTCTGAAACAATGACCAAAGAAGACACAAAATCAGTAATGGCATGGGTTGTATGGGGTTTAGGATGTTTATTTTATTTTTATGAATGTTTATTGCAAGTTTCTCCGAGTGTAATGAGTAATGAATTAATGCGTGATTTTGCAGTCACGAGCCAAACACTAGGTATTTTATCGGGAATCTATTTTTACTCTTATGCAGCCATGCAACTTCCTGGTGGTTTATTATTAGATTATTTTGGTCCTCATCGTTTATTAACTTTAGCCACAGTTATTTGCGCTGCAAGCACCATAGCTTTTGGTATGACCGATAACTTTTTCATGGCTTGTGTTGCAAGGCTCATGATAGGCTGCGGTTCTGCATTTGCCGCTATTGGAACGATGAAGCTTGCCGCTAATTGGTTTCCTTCTTATCGTTTTGCTCTTTTAACCGGGCTTATGGTTACCTTAGGAATGTTAGGCGCGATTGGTGGCGAAGCCCCTTTAGCCTTGCTGGTGGATGATTTTGGCTGGCGCCAGAGTATGATCATTATGGGCGGTATTGGCCTGGTTTTAGCGGTGCTCATTTTTCTTATCACTAGAGACACACCAAAAAACTACAATCCAGCAGAACATCATCATGTAGAAGAAGAAGGATTACTAACCAGTTTAGCTACCCTAATTAAAAATAAACAGCTTTGGCTGATTGCTTGTTATGGTGGGTTAATGTACATGGCTACCCCTGTTTTTTGTGGCTTATGGGGCGTACCTTTTTTAATGAGTAAAATGGCTATTGCCAAAGCTACAGCGGCAAATTACATCTCATTAGTATTTATAGGTTGGGCCATTGCTAGCCCCTTATGGGGAATATATTCTAATCGGATCGGCCTACGTAAGCCACCCATGTATATTGGATGTGTCGGTGCTTTAATTTGCTCTATACTCTTTATCTTTGCTCCAATTAACTCTTCTGTAATAATGGAGGGTTTGTTATTTTTATTTGGAATTTTCTCAGCTGGCTTTTTACCTGCTTTTTCAGTTGCTAAAGAATTATGTAATAAAAAATACGTAGCCACAGGTTTAAGCTTTATGAATATGATGAATATGATAGGAATTGCATTAGCGCAACCACTTATTGGTTATATTCTGGATAAAATGTGGGCTGGCGAAATGCTGGGGACCGTAAGGCTTTATCCCTTAGTTGCTTATCACACGGCTTTAGCTCTTCTACCTTTGGGGATGCTCATTGCTTTACTTATTTTACCTAAGGTAAAAGAAACTTATTGCCAAAACGTGCAGTAATGAAATAATACCTGTTTTTAGAAAGTAGATAAATTTATGACAAAAAAACTATATATCAAAACGAATGGTTGCCAGATGAATGAGTATGATTCATCAAAAATGGCCGAAGTATTATTTGAATCCCATGGTTTGGTTAAAACCGACCAAGTCAATGAAGCAGATGTTATTTTACTTAATACTTGCTCTATTCGTGAAAAGGCTCAAGAAAAAGTGTTTTCACAGTTAGGCCAATGGCGTGATTATAAAGCACAAAATCCCCATGTAATCATTGGAGTGGGTGGTTGTGTCGCAAGCCAAGAAGGTGCTGATATTGTCAAACGTGCTCCTTTTGTGGATCTCGTATTTGGCCCACAAACCTTGCATCGCTTACCCGCTTTAATCAATGAGCGAATTGAAAAGAAAAAGCCAGTTGTCGATATCTCTTTTCCAGAAATTGAGAAATTCGATCATTTACCTGCTCCTCGAGCCGAAGGCCCTAGCGCTTTTGTTTCAATCATGGAAGGTTGTAATAAATATTGTAGTTTCTGTGTAGTACCCTATACTCGGGGTGAAGAAATAAGCAGACCCTTTGACGATGTTCTTGCTGAATGCTATCAATTAGCGCTACAAGGTGTACGGGAAATTAATCTTTTAGGACAAAATGTTAACGACTACCGTGGTCCTATGGAAAATGGTGAAATAGCTGATTTAGCGTTATTAATTCATTATTTAGCCGCCATCGATGGTATAGGCCGTATCCGTTTTACCACCTCTCATCCGCTGGCTTTTTCAGACAACCTCATCAACGCTTATGCTGAGGTTCCAGAGCTTGCTAATCACCTACATTTACCGGTACAAAGTGGTTCTGATCGCATTCTAGGTTTAATGAAGCGTGGTTATACGGCCTTAGAGTTTAAGTCAAAAATCAGGAAGCTTCGTAAAATACGCCCTGATATCCGTCTATCTACCGATATTATTGTAGGTTTTCCGGGAGAAACCGATAAAGATTTCCAGGATACGATGGATTTAGTACATGAAATGGGGTTTGATACTTCATTTAGCTTTATTTACAGCCCACGTCCAGGTACACCTGCTGCAAATTTGCCTGATGACACCCCTTTAGAAGTTAAAAAGCAACGGCTTCAAATATTACAAAATAGATTGCTGATGCAAGCCACTCGTTATAGTGAGTCAATGATTGGCAGCACCCAAAAAGTATTGGTAACCGGTTTTTCAAAGAAAAATTCACAACAACTTTCTGGCCGGACGGAATGCAACCGGGTAGTGAATTTCGATGGACCGGCTGAATTAGTGGGCCAATTTGTTCAAGTAAATATTAACGAAGCTCTTCCTAATTCACTACGAGGACGTATGAGCGAAACGGAGACACTTCCAGTCTAATGATTGAACACATACAAAGACAAATAACGATACCGAACGAGTACCATAATCAACGTATTGATGCGGTGCTCGCCCAATTACTACCCGATTATTCTCGCTCTGTTATCAGCACATGGATAAAAACGGGGGCAATTAAAAGAAATCAGCACCCTTGCAAACCTAAAGATAAGGCAATAGGCGGCGATCTCATTGAGATTAACGTTGATTTTACTTTAGCTATTGATGCGGATTTTAAATTAAGTGGACCAGAAAATATTCCTTTAGACCTTATCTATGAGGATGATGAAGTACTGGTAGTCAATAAACCAGCAGGATTAGTGGTGCACCCCGGAGCGGGTAATCGTGAGCACACCTTGGTTAATGCCCTACTCCACCATGAACCAGATCTCCATCATTTACCCCGAGCAGGAATTATCCATCGTTTAGACAAGGACACTACTGGCTTGTTAATTGTAGCTAAAAGTCTAGCTGCACATACTTCCTTAGTTCGTCAAATGCAAGCACGCGACATAGAGCGTCATTATCTTACTTTAGTGCAAGGCTATGTCATTTCTGGTGGGATCATAGACACAGGATTTGGGAGGCACAGTAAAAATAGATTAAAAATGACTGTGCTGGAGTCTGGACGCCAAGCCATAACCGAGTATAGCGTTCATAAGCGTTATAAAGATTTTACTTTATTAGACGTTCATTTAATGACTGGCCGAACTCATCAAATTAGAGTGCATATGGCCTATATTAACCACCCGGTGGTGGGTGATCCTTTGTATAGCGGTCGTCGACGCATTCCAGCCCAAATTCCCGCAGAGCTTAGAACAAGTTTGCAGGATTTTAAACGACAAGCTCTTCATGCTCGAACCCTATCTTTTTATCACCCAAAAACAGATGAAATAATCCGTGTCGAAGCGCCTATACCTAAAGATTTTCAATCCCTAATCAATATCTTGGACGAGAATGATGAAGACTAAAATTGCTAACTGGAAAGCTCCAGCGAATATTAGCGCTTTAAGCACCACAAGAATTGGTGGTTTTAGTAAAGCCCCCTACGATAGTAATAACCTGGCCTTTCATGTTAATGATATCGAGCAAGATGTCGAAAAGAACCGCCAGCAACTTCGCGAACTGTTAGCGCTCGCGAATGAACCCGCATGGCTGGAGCAAACTCACAGCACCCTTTGTGTTGTACCTGAGAAAGACAAGAATAGGAATGCCGATGCGGCAACTACTCAATCGTGGCGATACCCATTAGCGATTTTAACAGCTGATTGCCTGCCTATTACTTTATGTAATCAGCAAGGCACTGAAATTGCGGCCATTCACGCAGGATGGAGGGGGTTATGTAACGGTATTATTGAAAACACCCTGGCTAAAATGCACAGTAAGCCTTCGGAGCTTATGGCATGGATTGGTCCTGGGATATCCCAAAACCATTATGAAACGAGTGATGAAGTATATTTTTCTTTTACAAAGAAATATGCATCTAGCCAAATAGCCTTTCAGCCAAGCTCAGCAAGCAAATGGTTCGCCAATTTACCCTTGATAGCGGAACTAGTGCTTAATATTTCAGGTGTACAGGACGTAACTCAGTCTAATTTATGTACTTATGAGTTAAAAAATGAGTTCTATTCCTATCGGAGAACGCCACAAACAGGTAGAATAGCAACCTTAATCTGGTTTAATGATCAACCTCAGGACTAATAATATGAGAATTCGTATAAAATTAATTATAAGCAGCTTATTGCTAGTTGTTACGTCGTTGACGTACTCTGCAAATGAAGGGCTGCCCAGCTTAGCGCCAGTATTAAAAGATATTATGCCGGCAATTGTTAATGTTGCCGTGCAAGGCTATTTGCCGGACAATGCCACCTCAGGACCTGGAGCCGCTAATGATGAAGAGGACAATGCACCTCCTTCTCGCGCTCCTCAAGCACCGCAGAAAGGTCGAAAATTCGAAAGTATTGGCTCGGGAGTTATTATTGACCCTACTAATGGCGTCATTATTACCAATGATCACGTTATTCGTAATGCCAATCTAATTACCATTACCCTTCAAGATGGTCGCCGCTTAAAGGCGCGATTAATTGGGGGAGATAGCGAAACCGACCTTGCAGTATTAAAAATAGACGCTAAAAATTTAAAATCGCTTGTGATTGGGGACTCCGATAAGTTGCAGGTAGGCGATTTCGTGGTTGCCATTGGTAATCCTTTTGGTCTGAATAGCTTTGGTAATAGCCAGTCCGCTACTTTTGGTATTGTAAGCGCTCTAAAACGTAGCGATCTCAATATTGAAGGAGTTGAAAATTTTATCCAGACTGATGCAGCAATCAACCCTGGAAATTCAGGCGGTGCTTTAGTAAATACCAAAGGCGAGTTAATCGGCATTAATACCGCTATTATTTCTCCCTATGGCGGGAATGTGGGTATAGGTTTTGCAATTCCTATCAACATGGTAAAAGATGTTGCGCAACAAATTATTAAATTTGGTTCTATTCATCGCGGTTTAATGGGCATATTTGTGCAACATTTAACGCCTGAACTTGCTCAGTCCATGGGATACCCAGAAGATTTCCAAGGTGCTTTAGTAGCTCAAGTAAATCCAGACTCACCAGCGGAGCATGCCGGATTAAAAGCAGGCGATATCATTACTCAAATTAACGATACCAAAATCACGCAAGCCACCCAAGTGAAAACGACTATTAGTCTTTTAAGAGTGGGCACTACAGTTAAAATCAGTTTGCAACGTGATAACAAGCCTTTAACCTTAAATGCTGTAGTTACTGATGCAAAAACTCATGAACAAAAACTTCAATCAGGTAATCCCTTCCTTTATGGATTAGCATTGAGATCTTTCGAGCAAGAATCGCCACCCCATGGTAATGTTACAGGTGTACAAGTTGTTGGCGCCTCTGAGAATAGCGCGGGATGGAGAGCAGGTCTAAGACCCGGTGATATTATTATTTCTGCCAATAAATCCCCTGTTACTGATGTTAAATCCTTACAAACTATTGCGCAAAAACAAAAGCAACAGCTACTCGTGCAAGTATTACGTGGCCCAGGTGCAATGTATATACTTATTATCTAATCCAAACTCATAGGTTGGGTCTTGACCCAACCACCCCTTCAATTTTGTCACATAAAAAACAAATTGCCTTTAATAAAACCAAAATCTCTTACTAAAACAAAAAATTTCGTTTATACCCTTGACATTAAGGCCTGAAAAAGACAAAATCACGCCGTCTTGATGGCTATGTAGCTCAGCCGGTTAGAGCGCGGCACTCATAATGCTGAGGTCGGTGGTTCGAGTCCACCCATAGCCACCATCATACACACTCACTTGAAACCACTAAATTCTAAGATCCCGCTTAAATCTTATCCCTAGCTAAAAAAATATTGTGTTCATCAAAGCCTAAGATCACAGGGCAAGGCGTATGGATTAACTCGCTATATTGCTCTATATAAGGCGCTGATACCAACACTCTATGATCTCGCCAAGTTGTGCGTTTATGATTATTAATACCAGAACCGTAGGTTGGGACGTTCGGCCCAACAATGATGTTGCGAGTCCCCAATGATAAACATGGATGATTATGGCGTGTTGGGCCGAACGGCCCAACCTACAAAATGGGTATAAACACAGAGGTGACAAATTTTTATTAGCTACGGCTATCACCATTAGCTCATGCTGAACCTCACGTATATAAGAGGATTTTTTGTGGATCTCTTTACTTTAACAATAACTACATCGGCTCTTGGGTTATATGATACCGCTAATATTAGTGGTTAGTAGCCATTCGCTTTTACTATGAAAATCCAGGTAATTTAGAATAAGAGTGTATTTCGTCACTTAATCACCTTTTGATCGTTATCAAGCAACTTAGTCTATACTATTTTGAAAGTGCCCCGTAATTGGTATAGAGCCAAAAAATATTACTCTTCTTAGCAAGATTCATCAAACAAGCAATAAATAACTTAGGTACTCTATCCTTGTAAATAAAAAATAACTTGATTGAGAATACTATGAATTATGCACTTCAATTAAAAAAAGTAGTTGAGTATATCGGCAAACATCTTGATGAAAAACTAACTCTCGAGCAATTAAGTGGTATAGCATGCTGTTCAAAATATCATTTTCATCGCTTATTTACAGCACACACCGGCTTATCTTTACAACAGTATATCCGTTGGCTGCGTCTGAAAAGAGCCGCTCATCAATTAATTGTCGATAAAGATAAATCGATTATTGAAATTGCAATCAATGCGGGGTTTGAGTCTCATGAATCCTTTACCAGAGCTTTTAAACAAACTTGTACTCTTAATCCTAGTGAATTTAGAGCTAAGTCAAATTGGCGTGTTTGGGAACAACCATCGTATTGTTTGCCAGAAGGGAATAAAAAAATAATGAACGTCGATATAAAATACTCATGTTACGCACATAAACTTGTAGTTTGACTAAAAAGCATTAGAATTCCGCCCTTAATTTTAGGGAGGGAATTAAATGGATATGCTTGATCTTTATAGTGATTATTTGATTTTCCAA